>JAVKSP010000011.1:0-39860 GCA_039583645.1 Solirubrobacteraceae bacterium | reverse complement strand
GCGCACATGTGCGCCGGCCATGTCCTAGTACCTGTAGTGATCGGACTTGTAAGGCCCGTCCACGGGGATCCCCAGGTAGGTCGCCTGGCCTTCGGACAGTTCGGTGAGCCTCGCCCCCAGCGCATCGAGATGCAGCCGGGCCACGTGCTCGTCGAGGTGCTTGGGCAGCGTGTACACCTGCCGCTCGTATTGCTCGGGATGCGTGAAGAGCTCGACCTGGGCGATCACCTGGTTCGTGAACGAGTTGGACATCACGAAGCTCGGATGGCCGGTGGCGTTGCCGAGGTTGAGCAGCCGGCCCTCGGAGAGCACGATGATCGCGTGGCCGTCGGGGAAGACCCACTCGTCGACCTGGGGCTTGATGTTGATGCGCTCGATTCCCGGCAGGCGCTGCAACCCGGCCATGTCGATCTCATGGTCGAAATGGCCGATGTTGCCCACGATCGCCTGGTGCTTCATGCGCGCCATGTGTTCGGCCGTGATCACGTCGCGGCAGCCGGTCGCGGTGACGAAGATGTCTGCACTCGAGATCACGTCTTCGAGCCGCAGCACCTGGTAGCCGTCCATCGCAGCCTGCAGCGCGCAGATCGGATCGACCTCGGTGACCACGACCCGGGCCCGCTGCCCGCGCAGGGCCTCGGCACAGCCCTTGCCGACGTCGCCGTAGCCGCAGACCACGGCGAGCTTGCCGCCGATCAGCACGTCGGTGGCCCGGTTGATGCCGTCGATCAGCGAATGGCGACAGCCGTACTTGTTGTCGAACTTCGACTTCGTGACCGAGTCGTTGACATTGATCGCGGGGAACAGCAGCTCGCCGCGTGCGGCGAACTGGTACAGCCGGTGAACGCCGGTCGTGGTCTCCTCCGTGACGCCCTTGATCTCATCGGCGATGCGGTGGAAGCGCTGCGGGTCGGTCTCGAGCGAGCGCGCGAGCAGCTCGAGCACGACCGCGAACTCCTCCGAGTCGGCGCCGGCGGGATCGGGCACCGCCCCCGCGCGCTCGAACTCGACGCCCTTGTGCACGAGCAGCGTTGCGTCGCCACCGTCGTCGAGGATCATGTTCGGGCCCTCGTCGGGCCACACCAGGATCTGCTCGATCGCCCACCAGTACTCCTCCAGCGTCTCGCCCTTCCAGGCGAACACCGGCACGCCGCGGGGCTCCTCGGGGGTGCCGTCGACTCCCACGGCGACGGCCGCGGCCGCGTGGTCCTGGGTCGAGAAGATGTTGCATGACGCCCACCGGACCTCGGCGCCCAGCGCCACCAGGGTCTCGATCAGCACCGCGGTCTGGACCGTCATGTGCAGCGAGCCCGCGATGCGCGCGCCCTGGAGCGGTTTGCTGTCCTGATACTGGCGCCGCATCGCCATCAGGCCGGGCATCTCGTGCTCGGCGAGCTGGATCTCCTTGCGGCCGAAGGACGCCAGTCCGAGGTCCTTGACCCTGAAGTCGGCGCCGGTGGTCGTGGTGGTCATGAAGTCTCCGTTCGCTATGCGGCCTCTAGCAGCCGCTCGTGTTTCTGCTGCTCGAAGCGCAACCATTCGGCGGGCGCGACATGCTCCGGTCGCAACGGCTCGGAATGAAGCCAGCCCTGGACCGCCTCGCGCAGCTCGGGATCGCTCTCGAGCCGCGCGGAGAACGCCATCTCCGAGAGGCTCACGCCGAAGCGCTGGAGCAGTTCCTTCAGCGTCCGCAGCCGCTGTAGCTCCCCGGGGCCGTAGACCCGGTAGCCGGCGCTGGTGCGGCCCGCCGCCAAAAGACCGGTCCGCTCGACGTACCGGAGCATGCGGGGCGACCATCCGGTCGTCTCAGCGGCCTCGCGAATCGTCAGCGTCTCCATCTGGACGCCAACCTTATCAAGGGTGTGTCAAGGTTTGGGAGTCGCTCAGCCGCGCGCGAGCTCTCCCTTGAGCCGTTCGAGCAACGCCACCGGGGACGGATCGACGCCGCGCAGCACGGCGAGGTAGAGCGACACCAGGTCGCCCAGCAGCAGTAGCGAGACCAGCCGCTCGGTGCGGGTTTCGCCGATGCTCTCGATCCTGTAGGTCGCGGCCGCGTGCCCGGCGATCAGCCCGCGGGTGAGCTCGATGCGTTGGCGCAGCCGGGGGTGCAGGTCGGCGTCATCGAGGAACACGGCGCTGAACGCGCCCAGTTCGCCGGCGCCCTGCCACCCCTCGATCTCGTTGTGGTCCAGCTCGGGCAGCTCGCCGGCGAAGCAGGGGGCCTTCGCGTTCTCGTTGATCTGCGTCTTCCAGCGGTAGGCGATCGGCACCGTCAGACCCGCGCCCGCGATCTGCGGGATGGTCCCGTGCAGTCCGTGCGCCAACTCCTTCGCGAGGCTGTCCTCGACACCGTCCGGTCCCCATTCGGAGATCAGGCGCTCGGCGCTGGCGGCGGCGACGTCGATCTCCGCGTGCAGGCGCTCGCCGGCCCCGCACAGCCAGGCAACCTCGAGCGCGATTACGAACAGATAGGCGACAGCGGCGCGGGGCTGGAAGCCCCCCGGCAGCCCGATCACCGGCACGCCCTCGGCGCGGGCCGCAGCCGCCAGCTTGCCGCCGGTGGTGGCGGCGATGCGCTGCGCTCCGAGCGCCCCGGCCGCCTCGTAGACAGCCAACGTCTCCTCCGTATTGCCTGAATAGCTCGCGCACAGCACGGTCGTCTCGGTGTCCGTCCAGGCCGGCAGGGCGTAGCCGCGGGCGAACGCGATCGGCCGGGAGGCGCGATCGCCGAGCGTCGCGCGTGCCAGGGCGCCTCCGATCGCTGAGCCGCCCATACCGGCGACGATTAGGCCACCCGACGACTCGCGTGGTTGTAGGCGCGCCGACTCGACGCGCCACATGGCGTCGCGCAACTGGTCGGGCAGGCCGAGGATGTCGTCGAGTAGGCCCGCTTGATCGACCGCGGCGATCGCGGCCCGCGACAGCTCGCCCCGCTCGCGGGTGGCCGTCACGGTCTGATCGCCCCGTTGCTCACCACGGTACCCGGGAAGATACGCGCGCCCACCTCGAGCGCGCTGCCCGACTCGACCACGGCGCCCTCGCCGACCACCACATCGTCATCGAGCTGACAGTGCTGGCCGACGCGCACGCGCGGCGCCAGGATCGCGCGGCTGACCGTGCTGCCGGCGCCGATCGACGCGCCGTCCAGCACCACGGCCCGCTCGACAGAGGCATCCTCTGCCACCGTCACGCCCGGTCCGAGCACCGCGTAGGGCCCGACGGTCGCGCCGGGGGCGATCACGGCGCTGGCATCGAGCAGCGTGTGGTCCTCGCCGGTGGCAAGCGGGGTCTGTGGCCGTATGGAGCCGTCGAGCAGGTCGAAGGTGCCCTGCAGGTAACGCTCGGGTGTGCCGATATCGAGCCAGTAGCCGCTGGCCGGATGGCCGAACAGCCCCTGCCCCACGAGCCGCGGGAACACATCGCGCTCGATCGAGCTGGGAGTACCGGCGGGCGCGATCTCCTCCAGCACCTCGCGCTCGAGCGCATACACGCCGGCGTTGATCAGGTTCGGCCCCGCTGAGCTGCTGCTCGAGGGCTTCTCGACGAACTCCTCCACCGCGCGGTCCTTCGTCAGCCGCACCAGGCCGTATGCCGAAGGGTCCTCGACAGCGACCAGCGCGAGCGTCGCCCGGGCTCCGGTGCGTTTGTGCTGCTCGAGCTGCGCTGAGATGTCGATGTCGGTGAGGACGTCGCCATTGAGCATCAAAAAGCGGTCCTGGAGGAGGTCCTCGGCGTACTTGAGTGCCCCGCCCGTGCCGAGCGGCTCTGGCTCCTCCACGTAGCGCAGACGCATGCCGAGCGCGGCGCCATCGCCGAGCACGGCCCGCACGTCGCTCGCCATGAAGCCGCAGGCGAGGATCGCCTCCTCGACGCCGTGGTCGCGCAGCCAGGTGAGCATGTAGGCGATGAACGGGCGGCCCGCGAGCGGCACCACCGGTTTTGGGATCGTCGAGGTCAGCGGCCGCAGGCGCGTCCCTTCGCCTCCGGTCAGGATCAGAGCTTGCATCAGTGGTCGCCTATCTGCCGATTCCTTCGTAGCGCAGTCCGGCGCCACGGACCGCTTCGGGATCGAGCATATTGCGCCCATCGACGACGACCCGGCCGCGCATCCGCCTGGCGACCTCGCGCCAGTCGAGCTGCGCGAACTCGGGCCACTCGGTGACGATCACGCACGCGTCCGCGCCCGCGAGTGCCTCGCCGGCCGAGGACGAGAACTCAACGCCGGTCATCAGCTTGCGGGCCTCCTTTTCCGCCACCGGATCGTAGGCGCGCACGTGAGCGCCGTCCGCCAGCAGACGGGCCGAGAGCACCAACGAGGAGGCCTCGCGCATGTCGTCGGTGTGGGCCTTGAAGGCGAGCCCGAGCAATGCCACCTCCGTGCCCACCAGCGAGCCGAGGTGCTTTTGCAGCTTCGAGATCACGCGGCGCTTCTGCAGCTCGTTGACCTCGATCACCGCAGTCAACAGCTGGAAGTGGTAGCCGGTGTTGCCGGCGAGCTGCTTGAGCGCGGAGACATCCTTGGGAAAACAACTTCCGCCGTACCCCAGCCCTGGCTTGAGGAAATGCTCACCGATGCGGTGGTCGAGCCCCATCCCGCGGGCCACCTCGAGCACGTCGGCGCCGGTCTGCTCGCAGACGTTGGCGATCTCGTTGATGAAGCTGATCTTGGTCGCCAAAAACGCGTTGGCGGCCAGCTTGACCATCTCCGCGGTGGGGATCGTGGTACGGATCAGCGGGGCGTCGAACGGCCGGTACAGCTCGACGACCGCGTCGCCCGCCCAATCGCCCTCGTCGCCAACCACAATCCGGTCCGGGTTCAGGAAGTCCTCCAGCGCGGACCCCTCCTTCAAAAACTCCGGGCAGGACACGTACGCGACCCCCCCCTTGCCGGCTGCGGCGAGGGTCCGCTTGATCGCCTCGCCGGTACCCACCGGAACCGTCGACTTCATCACGAGCGCGTGCGTACCCGAACGGGGCATTGCGTTGACCACCTGCTTGACCGCCGACAGGTCGGCGTCCCCCGAATACGTGGGTGGGGTCCCGACCGCGACGAAGAGCAGCCGTGCGGGCTCGAGCGCGGACGCAAGTTCGGTGGAGAAGTGCAGTCGCTCGCGGTGGCGCGCGAGGCACTCGGACAGCCCCGGCTCGTAGATCGGGACCTCGCCGCGCGTCAGCGTCGCGACCTTCTCGGCGTCGATGTCGACGCACCACACGTCGCTCCCGAGCTGCGCGAACCCCGCGGCCGTGACCAGGCCGACGTAGCCGGTGCCGATCACGGCGATCGGTTCGCGCGCGGGACTCATCGGAGGCGAGAGAGGCTAGCGAGGCGTGCGTACGGGGGGCCGCTAGCGGCCGCGCGTGAACGACGCCGCGATCGCGATCATCTGCCGCGGCTTCAGCGTGTTGGTCAGCGTGTTGGAAACCCAGTAGACGCCCTGCAGCGTGTGCCAGGCCACCAGCTCGACATTCCCGCCCCCGGTGTAGACCTCCAGCCGCTTGCCGTTGCGCGTGACGCTGTAGGAGGGACTGTGGAGGATCGGCGGATTTTGCCACTGCATTCCCTGGATCCCGTAGTACTCGCCGAGCACCGGGTTGAGCTCGAGCGTCATCCGGTAGGCCCAGTACTTATGGCCGCTGCGGTCCGCGATTTTGTACTTGCGCGGATAGGAGCCCGGGCTCGGGATCTCCAGATAGCAGTTGCTGTCATTGGCGTAGCAGTAGCTCGAGCCGTTGGCGATGTCCTTCGCGTAGTAGACCGGGAAGCCCGCATGGCCGAGCGCCGCGACCTGCGTGCGGCCGTCGGCGGAGTCGGCGCTGACCGCCGGCGGTCCGGGATGGGAACCGCCGTGCGAGCCACCTGAGCGGTGCGAGCTCGAGCTCGATGACGACGGATGGCTCTGTGTCGGGGTCATGAACTCACGGAAGGTTCTCGCTTCCCCACGCTTGGTCGCCGTCACGTAGCAGGCGGGCGCGCACGGCGTGTATACCGCGGGGAACTTCACCTGTTTGATCGTGTGGCCGTCCATGAACAGGACCAGGTTGAACAGGTTGATCAGCCCGTCGACGGTATGCAGGTCATGGTCGGTCTGGGTGTAAGAGCCGAAGATCCTCAGCAGCCGGTCCCGGTTTGCGAGCAGCGACGACTGCGGGTACTGGTCCTTGGCCCAGCGGATGAAGTCCTGCTGGCGAGCGTTACGGACCAGGTCGGAGTCGGTATGGCGAAAGCGCACGAAGGCCAGCGCCTTCTGCCCGCACAGTTTCTGGTACCCCGGCTGGATGTTGATGCTCGAGTAGTTGGTGAGCGCGGTGTTGTTGTAGTAGCGATGGTCGACGTCGGTGTACACGCAGCCGATCGCGTTCACGAGCGCCCGGAAGCCACCGAAGTTGATGTCGACGATGTGATTGACGGCGAGCCCGCGTAAGACCTGTTTGTGCAGGATGCGGACCAGCAGGTTGGGCCCGCCGATCGAATAGGCCTCGTTGATCCTGCCGGGGAAGCCGCCCCCGCCCTTGACCTGCGGGATCTGCACCTCGAGATCGCGCGGGACCGAGAGCACGTTGATGGTCGACGAGCTTGGGTTCAGCCGCACCAGTATCAGCGTGTCGGTGTTGGCGGTCTTCCAGGGCGTGCCGGCACGATGGTCGGAGCCGATCACGAGGATCGTCTGCGGGCTGCCGGGATTCGCGTGAACGGTGGCCGCGTGTGCCAGGGCCGGGCGCTGTGAGAGATCGGCGGCGAAGTTGCGGAACTGCATCAAGCCGGCCACCGCGGTCGTCGCCGCCGTGAACAGGACCACGATCACGGCGCCCAGCGCGAAGCGCACGAGCGCCCCACCCCGCGTGCGTCCCATCAACCTCACGCCAGCCCCTCGGCGAACAGGTCGGCCGCGTCGGTCCGCGAACGCTCGAGCCGTGCCGGCAACCCACAGATGAATTCCCGCAGCGCGCGTCGATAGCGCGCCAGCGAGTTGAGCGAGACCCACTCCTCGGGGCCGTGATGGCCACCGCCCGCAGGCCCGAATTCGACGGCTGGAATGCCGGCTTCGATGAACGAGGCCGCGTCGGAGGCGCCGTCGCGGCCCACGCTCAGCATCTCGATCTCCGGCGCCAAGCGCGAGACCGCGTCTCGCAGAGCGACGACGTAGGGGTCGGTGGGAGAGACCGTCACCGGCGGATGAACGAAGGTTCGCGTGACCTCGATTCCCGGGATCTGCTGGATCGCGTCGAGGATCTGGCTCGGCTCCTGACCAGGCAGATAGCGGATGTCGATCGCCATCGTGGCGCGGTCGGGCACCTTGTTCACCGCGTCGCCTCCGTGCAGCCGGCCGAGGTTGATCGACGGGCGATCGAATAACTCGGAGGACTCGCGAGTGAAGGGCAGGGCCTCGATCAGGCGGAAGACGTCGAGTGCCTTGAGCACCGCGTTGTCCCCGAGCCACGGGGTCGAGCTGTGCGCAGCGCGCCCGTGCACCTCGATGCGGACCGCGAGCACGCCTTTGGCCTGCACGCCGATGTGCAGGTCGGTGGGCTCGCCCGTGATCGCGAAGTTGCCTCCCAGCCCGGCCCGCACCAGGTCATCGGTCGAGCGCACGTCGAGCTCCTCGGACTCCTCGTCGGGCATGCACATGAGGCGCACGCGCACAGGCGCCAGGCCCTCGAGATCCTTGAGTGCGCACATCATCGCCGCGAGCGCGCCCTTCATGTCGTAGGCGCCCCGTCCCACCAGCCGGTCACCCTCCACGCGCGGCCTGAACTGCTCCGGCCGGCCGGGGACCACGTCCAGGTGGCCATGGAAGACCACGCAGGGGGTCTCCTGGGACCCGGTGGGGCCGATCTCAGCCGTCAACACGGGCAGCCCGTTGTGATCGTGCTCGTGCACCGCGATATCGCGAGATTCGAGCCAGCCCTTGACAAATCCTGCGGCTGCAACCAGCTCCTCCGTGCGAGAGGTGTCGTAAGACATCAGCCTTTCGGCCAGCACGCGCTCATCGGACATCGATTCTCGCCCGCTAGTGGTCGCCTAGATAAAGACGGTCGCGCCGAGGAAAAGCCATTACGACTCGATCCTCAGGAACGTCTCCCACCGGCGCTTGTCGCGCAGTGCCACCCGGCGCCGCTCAGAGTCCTCGCCTGCTTCCTCGATCTCGCGCTGGGCCTGGTCCAGCCGTTCTTGCAGCTGCCCATGATCGAGCTCCGAAGGCGGGTGGGCCTCCTCGACCAGCAGCATGACCCGCTCCGGGGTCACCTGCATGTAGCCCTCTGCCTGAGCGAAGCAAACGACCTCCGACTCCGTCTTGTACAGCCGGAGCTCGGTCGGTTCGAGCATCGCCAGCAGCGGCGTGTGGTGGGCCAGCACCCCGATTGAACCCGTGGCGGTACGGGTGGAGACCATCTCGACCTCCTCGTTGAAGACCTCCCCCTCGGGGGTCAGGACCTCAACCGGGAACTTCGTGTGAGCCATCAGCGAACGAGCGGGATCGCCCTAGTCCCGGTCCTCGTTGTCGCCCTCTTCCTCGTCGTCCCCGTCGTCCTGGTCGTCCCGGTGGGCGCCTTCCCCGGTCTCCTCGTCGTTGTCATCCGAGCTCTCGCGGGCCTCGGAGCCTTCGTCGTCACGCTCCTCGGAGCCTTCGTCCTCGCGGGCCTCCGAGCCTTCGCCCCCGCGATCCTCGGAGCCTTCGTCCCCGCGGGCCTCCGAGCCTTCGCCCCCGCGATCCTCAGGTGCCTCGGAGCTGTCGTCCTTCTCCTGCGGCTGCTCTTGGTCCTCGTCCTCCGCCTCGTCCCGGCGCGAGCGCCGGCGGCCTCCCTCGCTGTCGGCGTCCTTGACCACGTCGTCGATCGTGCCCTTCATGAAGAAGGCCCGCTCGGGCAGGTCGTCGTGCTTGCCCTCGAGGATCTCCTTGAAGCCGCGAATTGACTCCTCGACCTTGACGTACACGCCCGGGGTGCCGGTGAACTGCTCGGCCACATGGAAGGGCTGGGAGAGGAAGCGCTCGATCTTTCGTGCCCGGGCCACCGTCACCTTGTCCTCGTCCGAGAGCTCGTCGATGCCGAGGATCGCGATGATGTCCTGCAGCTCGCGATAGCGCTGGAGCACCTGCTTGACCTCGTTGGCGACCTGGAAATGCTCCTCCCCGAGGATCTCGGGCTTGAGGATGGTGGAGGTCGAGTCGAGCGGGTCGACGGCCGGATAGATGCCCTTCTCGGAGATTGCACGGGAGAGCGTCGTGGTCGCGTTCAGGTGCGCGAACACCGACGCCGGCGCCGGGTCGGTGAGATCGTCGGCGGGCACGTAGATCGCCTGGATCGAAGTCACCGAGCCATTGCGCGTAGAGGTGATCCGCTCCTGCAACTGCCCCATCTCGGACTCGAGCGTGGGCTGATAGCCCACCTGCGAGGGCATCCGGCCGAGCAGCGCCGAGACCTCCGAGCCCGCTTGGACGAAACGGAAGATGTTGTCGATGAAAAGCAGCACGTCCTGGCCCTCGGTGTCGCGAAAGTACTCCGCCATGGTCAGTCCGGAGAGACCCACCCGCATGCGCGCCCCGGGTGGCTCGTTCATCTGCCCGAAGACCAGCATGGTCTTCTCGAGCACGCCGGACTCCTTCATCTCGAGCCAGAGGTCGTTGCCCTCGCGCGACCGTTCGCCCACCCCGCAGAAAGCCGAGAGGCCCTCGTGCTCTTCGGCCAGGTTGCGAATCAGCTCCTGGATGATCACGGTCTTGCCCACGCCCGCGCCGCCGAATAGGCCGACCTTGCCGCCCTTGGCGTAGGGGGCGAGCAGGTCGATCACCTTAATTCCGGTCTCGAACATCTGGGTGGTCGGGGTCAGCGCCTCCACCTTCGGCGCCTCGCGGTGGATCGGCCAGCGCTCGACGTCGTCGGGCAACTCGTCGCCGAGGTCGATCGGCTCGCCCAGCAGGTTGAAGACACGGCCCAGGGTTGCCTGTCCGACCGGAACGGTGATCGGAGCGCCCGTGTCGACGATCTCCGAGCCGCGGGCAAGCCCGTCGGTGGTGTCCATGGCGACCGCGCGGATGCGATCGTCGCCGAGGTGCTGTTGGACCTCGCACACCAGCCACGGATCCGCGGCGGCGGCGATGTCCTCGTCCTCCTCCCTGCGCGTCGCCTCGGGTCGCTTGACCTTGATCGCGTGGTTGATCTCAGGCAGCTTGTCGGGGAAGACGGCCTCGATCACGACGCCCTGGATCGCTTCGATGCGGCCGACGTTCTCTTCGCGCGACTGCGCCTTCGGTGGTTGCTCTTCCATCAGTGCCATGTCCGTTCTCCAGTGTATGTGCCCGCTAGCCCGCGAGGCCCTCCGCCCCGGCGACGACCTCCATGATCTCCTGGGTGATCTCCGCCTGGCGGGCGCGATTCATCTCGAGCGTCAGGTCCTCGATCAAGGTACCCGCGTTTTCCGATGCGTTGCGCATCGCGGTCATGCGCGCGCCGTGCTCAGACGCGGTCGATTCAAGCAGCGCCCTGTAGATCGAGATTTCCACGTAGTCGGGCACCAGCCGCGCCAGGATCTCCTCCGGGCCGGGCTCGTACTCCACCAGCGCGCGGTGCCCGGATTCGGGTTGCTCGTCCCCGTCCTCATCGGACTCCTCCTCGAGCACGGTGGCCTGCTGGAGTGGCAGCAACGTCTCCCGCGTGACCTTCTGGTTGAGCGGTGAGATGTAGGCGTTGTAGAAGATCTCCACCCGGTCGACCTCGTCGTCGACGTAGGCGGCCATGAGGCGCTCGGCGATGCGGCGCGCGTCCGCGTAGGCGGGGCGGTCGGTGAAGCCCGTGAAGCCCTGCTGCAGATCGAGGCCGCGAAATGCCAGCGAGGAGGCGGGGCGCCTGCCCGAGGCAAAGTAGGCCACGCGCCGACCATCGGAGCCGTGCTCGCGCCCAGCCTGAACGCCCGCGCGCACGATGTTCGAGTTGAACGCGCCCGCAAGTCCCCGGTCTCCGGCGACCAGCAGGATTCCCACCGTCTGCAGCTGCTCGTGCTCGGTGAGAATCGGCAGCCGCGGGATCGCGACCGCCGCCGCCGCCGCCTCCCTGGTCATCCTGCGAATCGCCGAGGCGTACGGGCGCAATGCTTCGATGCGCTGCTCGGCGCGGCGCAGGCGCGCCGCGGCGACCATCTCCATGGCGCGCGTGATCTTCTGGATGTTCTTGACCGACGCGATGCGGTTGCGAACGTCGCGCTGCGAGGTGGCCATGGCGTGCTGCGGTCGTGCGCGGCGCTAGGCCGCCTCACGCTCCTCTGGCTCCTCGCCTTCCTCGGAGGACTCCGACCCGCGCTGCTCGCCTCGCGACTCGTCCCCATCTTCCTCCAGCGGATGGCCTTCCTCGTCGAGGTCGAAGCCGAAGTCCTCGGCGTACTGACGCACGGCGTCGTCGACGGCGTTCTCGGTCTGCTCGCTCCAGTCTCCGCCGGCGATCTTTTTCAACAGCTCGGGCTCGTTGCCACGCACGGACTCGGTGAGCCCCTCCAAAAAGCGCTCCACCTTGTCCACCACGATGCGGTCGAGGTAGCCGTTCGTGGCCGCGTAGATCTGGACCACCTGGTCCTCGACGGGGATCGGCTGGCGCTCGGGCTGGTTGAGCGTCTTGACGAGTCGCTCTCCGCGCGCGAGCGTGCGCTGCGTCGCGGGGTCGAGCTCAGAGCCAAACTGCGAGAAGGCCTCGAGCTCGCGGTACTGGGAGAGCTCGAGCTTCAGCCGCCCGGCAACCTTGCGCATCGGCGTGATCTGGGCATTGCCACCCACGCGCGAGACCGAGATACCGACGTTGATCGCAGGACGCACGCCCGAGTAGAACAGCTTGGGCTCCAGGTAGATCTGGCCGTCGGTGATCGAGATCACGTTGGTGGGGATGTAGGCGGAGACGTCGCCGGCCTGAGTCTCGATCACCGGCAGCGCCGTCAACGAGCCGCCGCCGGGCAGCTTGTCGCCGCTGTTGGGATCGACCAGGTCATCCGCCAGCTTGACCGCCCGCTCGAGCAGCCGCGAGTGCAGGTAGAAGACGTCGCCCGGGTAGGCCTCGCGCCCCGGTGGGCGGCGCAGCAGCAACGACATCTGGCGGTAGGCGTAGGCGTGCTTGGTCAGGTCGTCGTAGATCGCCAGCGCGGCCTTGCCGTTGTAGAGGAAGTACTCGCCCATCGCGCAGCCCGCGTATGGCGCCAGGAACTTGATCGGCGCCGCCTCGTCGGCAGCCGCCATCACGATGATCGTGTTGTCCATCGCGCCGGCGTCTTCGAGCACCTTGGCGAGCGCCACCACAGTCGACTTGCGCTGGCCGATCGCGACGTAGATGCAGACCAGGTCGCGCTCTTGGTTGTTGATGATCGCGTCGATCCCGATGGCGGTCTTGCCGGTCTGGCGGTCGCCGATGATCAGCTCGCGCTGCCCGCGGCCGATCGGGATCATCGAGTCGATTGCCTTTAGCCCGGTGAGCATCGGCTCCTTGACCGGCTGGCGCTGAACCACGCCCGGCGCCTTGTGCTCGGCAGGGCGGGTCTCGCTCGTCGAGATCTCGCCCTTGCCGTCGAGCGGGTTGCCAAGCGGATCGACGATCCGCCCGAGCAGCTCCTCGCCCACGGGAATCTCGAGCAGCCGCTCCGTGCGCTTCACGGTGTCGCCCTCGGCGACCTGCTCCCAGTCGCCGAACAGCACCGCGCCGACGTTGTCGGACTCGAGGTTGAGTGCCAGCCCGGTGACGCCGTGGGGGAGCTCCAGCATCTCGAACGACATGCAGCTCTCGAGCCCATGGATACGGCAGATGCCGTCGGCCACCGAGAGGACGGTCCCCACCTCGGTCAGCTCGGCGGTGTCGGCGTCGAGGCCCTCAATGCGGGACTTGAGGATGGATGTGATCTCGTCTGGCTTGATCTGCATGTTTTTTTAGACGCTCCTTGACAGGCGCGGCCGGCCATGTTCTAGGCCCGCGCGAGTTGCTTGCGAAGTTGTTCGAGGCGGCCGCGCAGCGAGGCATCAAGTATGGAGTTGCCCACGCGCACGATGATCCCGCCCAGGATCTCGGGGTCGGCCGCGGCTGTGAGCTCGACCCGCTGGCCGGTCTGCTCGCCGATCCGTTGCCCGATCTCGTCCAGAGTGGCCTCGTCGAGCGAGACGGCGCTCGTGACCGACACCGGGAGCACCTTGTTGGCCTCGTCCCACAGCCGTTCGTAGGCGGCGCGGATGCGCAAGAGCGCGGGCATGCGGTGGCGCTCGACGAGCGTCTCCAGAAAGCTCATGAACGTCTCCTCCGCACCCTCAAGCACGCGGCCGAGCGCGTCCTTCTTCTCCTCGGTGGAGAAGTAGGGAGAAAAGAAAAACACCTGCAGCTCGTGGTTTTGCTCAAGCGCCTCGGCGAATTCGTCGAGCTGCTCCTTGATGACGTCGAGCTGCTCGCGCTCGAAGGCCACCTCGAACAGCGCGCGCGCATATACCTGGGCGATCTCTTCCATTGCTACTCCCCGGTCCCCCGGCGCATCGCTACTCCTCCCCGCCCGCGCATCGCTACTCCTCCCCGCCCGCGCCCAACACGGTGAAGTCGAGCTCGCCGACCGCCTCCTCGATCAGGCGGCGCTGATCCTCTTCGGTCAGCGACTTGCGGGTCACCTTCTCGGTCGCCATCACGGTCAGGTCGGCTACCTCGCGCCTGATCTCGAGGATCGCGCGGCGGGTCTCGCCCTCAATTTCGCGACGGGTCTGCTCCATCATCTGCTCGCGTCTCGCCACAGCTTCCTCCTGGGCGTCGCGCGCGTGTACCTCGGCTGCCTGGCGCGCCCGCTGGACGATCTCCTCGGCCTGCCGGCGGGCCTGCCTGAGCCGCTCCCGGTATTCGGAGAGGATCTGATCGGCCTCGTGGCGGGTGCGGTCGGCCGCGTCGATGGAGTCCTCGATCGCCCGCTGGCGCTTGTCGAGCGCCTCCGAGATCCGGGGGAAGGCGAGCTTTGCGAGGACGACCATCGAAATGAGAAACAGCAGCAGCGTCCAGACCATCAAACCCACGTTGGGCGAGATCAGAAACGAGCCGCTGGAGGCGACCGGCGTTATCACGGCACCGGCGGGCATTACTTGAGCACGTACGAGAGCAGGCCGGCGACCAGCCCGTAGAAGAAGCAGGCCTCGGTCAACGCGAACCCGAGCCACTGAATGCTCGTGATCTCGTCCCGCATCTCCGGCTGGCGCGTGACCGACTCGATCACCTTGCCGAAGATGATGCCGATGCCGACGCCGGCGCCGACCGCGCCGAGGCCGCCGCCGACCCCGATTCCGAAGCCCGCGGTGAGCCCGGAGGAGGAGGAGGCCGCGAGCGTGAACAGATGTGGAAGCACTTACGAAGCTCCTTGTTTTAGTGGTGAGTGACTGCGCCACCCAGATAGATGGCGGAAAGCGTGGCGAAGATGAATGCCTGCAGCGTCGCGATCAGGCCAAGCTCGAACAGGTAGATGAGGACTGCGAAGGGCATCGTGAACCAGCCCAGGAACGAGAGCCCCAAGATCACGGCCAGGCCTCCGGCCATGAACAGGATGATCATGTGGCCCGCGAGGATGTTGGCGAACAGCCGCACCGTTAGCGAGATCAGGCGCATGAAGGTCGAGATCACCTCGAGCGGGAACACCAGCAGCAGCATCGGTCCTTTCACACCCGCGGGGATCAGGCTCTTGAGGTAGCCGCCGGGGCCCTGCGTGCGGATTCCCTCCCAGTTGAAGACCAGGAACACCACGATCGCCAGCACCAGAGGCACCGAGATGTTTGCGGTCGCCGCGTAGAGCGCGAACGACGGGATGTGCGCGCCGAAGAGGTTGAAGGTCTCCTGTGAGTTCGTCGGCAACGGGAGGTAGCCGATGATGTTGCAAAACCAGAGAAACAGGAACAGCGCGCCGCAGAACGGGAACCACCGCGCCGCCATCGAATCCGGCATGTTGCCGCGCGTGATGTTGTCGCGCATGAGCGAGAACAGCACCTCGACCGCAGTCTGCACGCGGTTCGGCCGCTGCTGCATGCGCCGCGAGATCCAAAGCATCGTGAACACGGTCAGGACTGCGGCGATGAACAGGTACACGACCGCGCGGTTGATGCTGAACACGCCCAGGTTCACCCAGTTGACGAGCTTGAACTCGTTCTGAATCTGGAATGAGTTGTTCTTGTGGCCGAAGCCGAAGATGACGACCAGCAGCACGATTCCCCCCAGGTACACAGCGGTCGACCACAGCAGCACCTTGCGCGTCGTGCTCATCGCGACCTCGGACGTGTGATCGCCGACAGGACTAGCTGGAGCGTGAAGGCGGCGACGATGACCGCCAGGCACGCCAGCCCGGCGCCCTGCCCGTAGCCCTTGCGCACCAGCACCACCGCGATCGCCAGCCCGAACAGACGGCCGAGCATGTAGCCGAGCCGGACCCCGGTCGACCGCCCGAGCTCTTTGACGTTGCTCGCGTACCGCTCCACCCACACCCCCACCGCCCGCAGCACGATCCATGCGCCGGCGCCGATCCCGTACCCGGCCGGGGAGACGCCGATCAGCAGCAGGATCGGCGCGCCCACCACCAGCAGTGCCACGTCGAAGTAACGCAGCAGCGCAGGCGGCTCGACGTTCATGGCAGCGTTCACCGAGGACATCGGTCTTCAGGCGGCAGCAGGCGGCCGTCCCCGTTATGCGGGGACGGTTGTTCGGCATGGCGTCGATGAGCTCTAGTCAAGGCTGGATCCTGTGGGGTCTGCGGCGGTCTAGCGTACCGGCGTCACGGCTAAAAGCGGGCGTGGAAAGGAGCCTGCTTCTAGCGCCGACCGCCGTCATCCGGAGGTCGTCTCCAGCGCGGTACGTTAGCGCGAGGTTAGTGCCTGCGACACGTCATACGGCGGCCGGAAAGCCGATATTGGCGCTCGAGGCGAGCGCCGGCTTCCACAGCTGGCCCTCGGCCCAAAGCGCGGCGATCCCGGTGCGCGGCAAGCCGAAGGCTCCCTCGTACACGAGGTAGCGCGGCTCCCAGCGCGGAAAGAACTTGGCGTTGAAGCGGTAAAGGCTCTCAATCTGGAAGAAGGGATTGCCGAGCGCGATCAGTCGGCCGAGGGCGCGCTCGGACCGCTTGGCGGGGCTGTGCAGCCACCTCGCGAAGGCCGCGAAGTTCAGTGACAGCTCGCCGATGCCGCGTTCACGCAGCAATTCGGTTGCCCGCGCGACCATGAACTCCATCAGTCCGTTGGGGGTCGCGGGATCACGCCGCATGAACGAGAGCGAGACGGTCGAGCGGCCATAGCAAGGGACGAAGTGGAGCACGCCGCGGACGGCGCCGTCGCCGTCCCGGGCGATGAGCAGCAGCGTCTCTTGGCGGTGCTCGCCTTGGAGCGAGTCGAGCGCCATCGAGAAGCCCCGCTCCGGCGCGCCTTGGCGCCCGAGCTCGAGCACGCACTCGACCTCGGCAAGCTCTGCTTGTCCCAGCGACTTCAGCTGGCGGAGCTCAGCCCGGAAGCCGGCCTTTTCCAGGCGGGTGACGGACTGGCGCACCTTGCGGATCGGACGGCCCTCGAGCGAGAAGCGCCCGAGGTCGACCATCGCCTCGTCGCCCAGGTACAGGGTGCGCAGGCCGAGTGCCTCGTACAACGGGCACAGCCGCTCGCTCGCCCCGACCGCACCGATGTTGAGGCCGCGAACCTGGGCGAAGGCGCGTACTTGGGCGAGCAGGCCAGGAAAGGCATCTTCGGCTCCCACGGGGTCGCCCGAGCACAGCAGCACGCCGTTCTCGATCCGGTAGCCGATGAACGCGCGACCGTCGGCGCCGAAGAAGTAGTGCTGGTCGCCGCGCAGCTTGAAGAACGACAGCGTGTCGCGACCGTAGGCGCGGACGAGCTGCGCGGCGGCTGCGCGGGCGTTCGCAGACGGCAACGCCTGCGGAGCAGCGAGCGGTCTGAACACCAGATAGGCGAGCAGGAGCAGGGTCGCGAGCTCGAGCGCGTGCACACCGAGCGGGATCCAGGCGGTTCCCTGGTGGAAGTGGATGGGGCCGGCCGCATACAGCAGCAGGTCGCCCGTCTCGCGCGCGATTACGCCCAGTGAGGGGTGACCCTGCGCGGTCCAGATCACGAGCGCGACGGCAGCCAGCCCGCCGAGCGCGGCCACGGGCACCCGCCACACGGCGGAGCGCAGGCTGATCGGGTCGTGGCGGACGCGGAACGTTTGCGCGCCGAGTACCAGGATCAGCGCCGCACCCCAGGAGATCGCGGTCTCCTCGAAGTCAAAGCCCTTGAGCAGGTCGAATGCCCCCAGCGCGACCATCAATGCGACCGCCGCGGTAAAGGCGCGGCGGCGTCGCTTGGCGAGGTAGGGAGCCACCAGCAGCAATGCCGCTCCCGCGGGCAAGGCGAGCGCGTGGAAGATGCGCATCGCTTCGACGGGTTCGTACCCAAGCAGCAGATGTCCGCGCCAGGCGATGTTCGGCGTGAGTGTCGAGGCCACGTTGACGGCGCCCACGACCGCCGCGCCGAGCGCGGCCACGCGGGGTAGCACGGGAGAGCACCGCGCGCGCTCAAGGCGGCTGTGGCAGCGCGAACCAGGCGCAGCGTTCGGCTGCATGCTCTGGAGTGCGATTTGGCGCATGGTCTCGTTCGCGGGTCGTCAAGCGACCCCGGGATCCCCTACTCGGACGGTGAAGTACCGCGGTGTTCGGCCGTTGGTTACGCGGCTGAGCGGCCCTTTCCTGCCCCTAAGCTGTCAGACCGTGCCCCTGTACGACTTCCGCTGCCGCAGCTGCGAGGCGCAGTTCGAGGCACTCGTGGCGCCCGGCACGACCACTCCCTGTCCGAACTGTGGCGGCACCGATGTGGAACGCCAGTTCTCTGCGATCGCGCGGCCACTGCGCTTCGGACTGCGCGGCGCCGCGGCGCGGCGCTCGAACGCCATCCGGAAGGGACGCGCAGAGCGCAGGCGCGAGCAGCGCGCTCAGCGGCGAGACGCCTCAAGCTAGCGGCCTCAGCGCGCGGTCGGCGCTCGCAGCTCCGCCAGCGAGTGCTCGATCTTGCTGCGCCGCTCCGAGAGCTCGCGCTCGAGCCGCTCGAGCTCATCGCGCCGCCCCCGCACCAGCTCGAGCTGCGTCGAGATGTGGCCGAGAGCCTCTTCGAGGATCCGGCGCCGCCTCGCGGGCTGCTCCGTGCGGTGATACTCGCGCCGCAGCTCGGCGCGCGCCGTCTCGGCCTCCAGCAGCTGGGATAGCTGGTCGAGCGAGAGCCCGAGCAGATCTCGGAGCCGCAGGATTTCGCGCACGCGCTCGACGTCGGTCTCGGTGTAGCAGCGATGCTTGCCCTGGGCGCGCTCGCCGCCCTTGAGCAGCCCAATCTCCTCGTAGTAGCGGATCGTGCGCGGGGTGGTGCCCGTGAGCTCGGCCACTTCGCCAATGCGCAGGGGTCTGTCCATGACAGAGTTCACGTTAACGTAAGGTAGCAGCGCGCGCACGCCGCCCACCCGGCGCGGTTAGGTCTCGAACGCGGCGACGGCCGCGAGGATCACGAACACGGCGATCAGGGCAAACCCCTCGAAGGCCGTGGCCTCGCCGTCGCCCGTGACCTGCCACATGATTACTGCCATGCCAAAGAGGGCGCCGATGTAAACGGGGGCAAGCGCGAAAGTCAGGGAGGTCGCGGTGAGCAGCGATACGAGCACCAACGCCGGGTACAGGAACGCCGCGATCTGGGCCACGGAGTTTTTGACCACCGAAATCGCCAGCTCGTAGCGCCCCTTGGACGCGAGCACGATCCCGGTCACGTTCTCAACGGCGTTGCCCGCGATCGCGACGATCACGAGGCCCGCGAATGTCTGCGAGATGTGAAGCGTATGGATGGCGGGCTGCAGCGCGTGGACGAACCAATCTGAGACGAACGCGGACTGCGTTCCCGCGCCGGCCAGAAGCACCAGCGTCACGGCCAGCGGCAGACGCGCGGGGTCGCGTTCCTGGGGCTGGTCCGAGCGCAGATACTGGCTCAACCAGAAGCCGTAGACGCCGAGGATCGCGATCGCGCCGATGATCGAGATCGTCTGTAGGTGGTGGCTGGCGGGGTCGTGGGCCGCGTTGGCGAGGCCGACCAGCACGATGATGAAGGTGGCGATCAAAACCAGCGTGGCGGTATCCATCGGCAGGCGCTTGTTGAAGCGCATGACGCCGTCCTTTTCGCGCCGGGCCCCGGCGACGATCACCAGGCCCAGTACGAGCAGCGCATTGACCAAAATCGACCCGATGATCGCCGTCTCGGCGACGATCTTCTGTCCGGCTTGGAGCGCGAAGATCACGACGAAGAACTCAGGCAGGTTGCCGAGGGTCGACTGAGAAAGTCCCGTGACCGCGGGCCCGGTCCGCTGCCCAAGCTGTTCTGTGGCGAGCGAGACGACCCACGCTCCCCCCGCGAGCCCCAGTCCCGCGAGCACGAAGGCGATCACGTGCGGGACGAAGCTCGTGTAGCGCGCGACGCCCGCGAGCACGGTCATCACGACGACCGCTGCGAGAAGTATCGACTCGGCCCTGGTCAGACCGCCCCGGCGACCGGGGCGGGCGGCCGGGTCGCTCGCGCGGGGAGGGGGCGCCTTGCTGCTCTTCGTGCGCTCGGTCGTGCTCAGGCGACCGCTCTCCGTCTGGGCCCAGATCGCACCCTAGCCGATCCTCTCGAACTCGCCGGTCTCGAACTCCTGCCGGACGCGCACGTCGATCTCGTGCTCGCTGGTATCTGGATTGAGCGTTTGCAGCTGGCGCATGCGCAGACGCTTGAACTTGAGGATCTCGAGCACGTACACCAGGTAGATACTCGCCGCCAGGGCGGCGGCGCCCAGGGCCGCGACCAGCAGCAGCCAGCCGAGGTGGTATAGGTGATGCAAGCGATCGTGGTAGGGGACGAACCGCAGCGCGACGGCGAGCCCCGCCAGCAGCACCGTCCAGCTGTAGAGGTAGGCGAGCGTCTTGCGTTGCGAGAAGCCGATCCTGGCCATGCGGTGGTGGAAGTGGTTGTCGTCGGCGAGCCACGGCTTGCGCCGGTACTTGAGCCGCTTGGCGATCACGAAGCTCGTATCCAGGAAGGGCACGGCCAGGATCACGAGCGGCACGACCAAGGCCACCACCGCGGTCGACTTCAGCGTGCCGCCGATCGTCACGACGCCCAGCAGGTAGCCGAGCAGGTTCGCGCCTGAGTCGCCCATGAAGACGCGCGCCGGGGGGAAGTTGTGACCGAGAAACCCCAGCGAGGCGCCGGCCGTCAACGCCGCCAGAATGGCGTACGAGCTATCGACGTGGGGCAGGTCGAAGATGATGATCGCGAACGCGACCCCGTCGATCGCGCACAGCCCCGCCGCGAGCCCGTCGACGCCGTCGGAGAAGTTGACCACGTTCATCAGGCCAACCAGCCAGAAGACCGTGAGCACGCCGCCCTCGTTGGGGAAGGCCAGCGTGCCGAAGAACGGCAGCGCAACCTCCTTGAGGCTCACCCCGCCCTTGACGGCGATAACCGCGACCCCTATCTGGCCCACCAGCTTGAGCCAGGGGGGCAGGTCGAATACATCGTCGAGCGCGCCAACCGCGGTTATCGCCGCCGCCCCGATCAGGATCGCGCGCGTCACGCCTGAGCCAGGAAGCCAGATCGCGGCGGCGATCAGAACCGCGGCGAGGATCGCCAGGCCGCCCAGCCGCGGCGTCTCCTTGATCGCCAGCCCGCGGTCGCGCGGCTTGTCGAGCGCCCCCACCCAGCGCGCGAAGCGTGCCGCGAGCGGCGTCAGCAGAGCTGCCGCGGCCATGGCCACGAGCAGGGCGAACACCGCGTGCCAGTAACGCATCCTCTAGGTGAAGAATGGCAGCACGGCAGGACCAGTGGCGTGCGATTCGCTGCAAACGCTCCGTAAACGAGGCCCTGAGCTGCGCTCAGGCCACCGCGACGGTGGCCAGCCCCGCGTACAGCGGATAGCGCTCCGCGATCGCCGCGGCACGCTCTGCGAGGTCGGCACGCTGCGACTCGAACTCGACTCCGGCCGCCAGCACGGCCGCCATTATGCGTCCCACCTCGTCGAAGTCCTCGATCCCGAGGCCGCGCGTCGCGAGCGCCGGGGTGCCGATCCGCAGGCCGCTCGAGACCATCGGCGGCCGCGGGTCAAACGGGACCGCATTGCGGTTCACGGTGATGCCAACGGCCGCCAGCCGGTCCTCGGCCTGCTTGCCGTCAAGTTCCGAATTGCGCAGGTCGCAGAGCACAAGGTGGACATCTGTGCCGCCGGTCAGCACGCTCACGCCGCCGCCGGCGGACAAGAGCTCGGAGGCGACCGCGCGGGCCCCCGCCACGGTCCGCTCCTGACGCTCCTTGAACGCGTCTGACATCGCGATCCGCAGCGCCACCGCCTTGCCCGCGATCACGTGCTCGAGCGGCCCGCCCTGCTGGCCCGGGAAGACCGCGGAGTTGATCTTCTTGGCGAGCTCCTCGCGGCACAGGATCAAGCCGCCGCGCGCGCCGCACAGCGTCTTGTGGGTGGTGGTCGTGACGACGTCCGCGTACGGCACCGGATTGGGATGCAGCCCGGCCGCCACCAGGCCCGCGAAGTGGGCCATGTCGACGACCAGCACCGCCCCCACCTCATCCGCGATCGCGCGGAAGCGCTCGAAGTCGAGGAAGCGTGGATAGGCCGACCAGCCGGCCATGATCAGCTTCGGTCGATGTTCGTGGGCGAGCCGCTGCACGGCGTCCATGTCGATCAGGCTCGTCTCACGGTCGACGCCGTAGGCGACGACGTTGTACAGCCGGCCGGAAACGTTGATGCGCATGCCGTGGGTCAGATGGCCGCCGTGCGCGAGCTCGAGGCCCAGGAAGGTGTCCCCGGGATCGAGCAGCGCCTGGTACACGGCAGCGTTGGCCTGCGCCCCGGAATGCGGCTGCACGTTGGCGTGCTCTGCTCCGAAGAGCTCACAGGCGCGGTCGATGGCGAGCTGCTCAGAGACATCGACGTGCTCGCAGCCCCCGTAGTAGCGCTTCCCGGGCAGGCCCTCGGCGTACTTGTTGGTGAGCACCGAGCCCTGGCACTCGAGCACCGAGACCGGGACGAAGTTCTCTGAGGCGATCATCTCGAGCGTGCGCTGCTGGCGCGCGAGCTCCAGCGAGAGCGCCTCGGCGATCTCAGGATCGACCTCGGCCAGCGGCCGGTTGAAGAAGTCAGGCGGCAGCTCGACGGTCACGCGGAACCGACGATACCAGCGCCGGAGGCCGGTTTTTCCGCCGTGATCACCGCCAGGTCCTTGAGCTCGTAGATGACCCGTGGCTCGAGCCCCGCGGCCCGCAGCCACACCAGCTGATCCGCCACCGTGCTGGGGCGATCGAAGTCCGGCGTGAGCGAGGTCACCGCGTCGGCCGGGTCGCTCGGCACGACCACGTCGGCGAGTACGAAGCGCCCGCCCGGGAGGAGCACGTCGGCGACGCGAGCGAACAGATCGGCTTTGTCTGCCGCGGTCAGATGATGTACGCACAGAGCGCTCGCGACCAGCTCGAAGGGCCCCTGCGGCAAGGGGTCCTCGAGCCGCGCCACGCGCAGGTCGACGCGCGCAGCCGGCAGACTCTCCCGTGCCCGCGCCAGCATCTGCGCGCTCATGTCTACGCCGATCACGGCCGCCTCCGGATGACGGACGAGCAGCCGCCGGGTGGTCTCGCCCGTGCCGGTCCCCAGCTCGAGGACGCGCCTGGCCCCCGCGCCACTCGCGCGCGCCAGCTCATCCTGCAGCCGGTCGTAGACGGGAATGTCGTCCCTGATCATCTCCGAGTACGTGTCAGGGTCAAAATGGAATTGGCCTTCGATTGCGCCGCGCACATCGGACTCGGCGACCGCGCCGTGGCGCACGATCGACCAGGACCCGTCGCGCTCGAAGGCGCGCAGGTCGAGCACGGTCGACGGCGTGCCGGGCAGCTCGCCCCCGTCGATGACCAGGTCCGCCGCGGCCCGCAGCAGCTGCGGCACCTCCTCGACCCGCCGCGGATCGGCGCCTCCGGCACGGTTGGCGCTGGACTGCAGCAGCGGCTGGCGCACCGAGCTGAAGCGCTCCATGGCCGGGACCCGCAGCCCCAGCGTCGCCGGATCTTCAGCGCACGCCAGCGGAAACCGCCGTCGCGGATTTGGCAGCAGCACGGTCACGCCGCCCGGCAGCAGTCGCGAAAGCACGCTGCGCGTGCGCTGCGGCAGTTCCGGAAGCGCCTCAAAGGCGGCCTCCAGGGAGAAGAACATGACCGCCGCGGACTTGTCGCGGGGTCTGCGCTTGAGCAGATAGAGCCGCTCCACCGCGAGCCGGTTGAGGGGGTCGCAGGCCAGCCCGTACACGGTGTCGGCGGGGAATACGGCGACCCCGCCGGCGGCCACACAGCGCGCGAGCGCCCCGGCCGGGTCGCGCGCGCTTCCGTCGGCGCCGAAGGGCCAGCTCACCGCCGGCCGACCACGACCCTCTGGTGGCCGGCGAGATCGCGGTGCTTCGCAACCGCTTGAAAGCCCGCCCGGCGCACCAGCTCGGCGACCGCAGCGGCCTGGCCGGCCCCCACCTCGAGCGCCAGGAACCGTGCGCGCGAGGCGAGCGCCAGCTTCGCGGTCAGACGGCGCATCGCCTCGAGGCCGTCCTCGCCGCCGCCGAACAGCGCCGCACGCGGCTCGTAGCGGGCGATCTCCGGCTCAAGCTTCTCCCCCGGGCGCACGTACGGCAGGTTCGCGAGCACGGCGTCATAGCGGTCTCCGTCGAGCAGGTCGCAGCACACGAAGCGCACCCTGGGCAGACCCAGCCGCCGGGCGTTTCGCCGCGCCACCGCGAGCGCGTCAGGCGAGCTGTCGATGCCGGTCACAACCAGATCCCGCCGCTCGGCCTGCAGAGCGAGAGCGACCGCGCCCGAGCCGGTGCCCACGTCGGCCACGCAGGCCCGGGCCGGCAGCTCGAGCGCGACCTCGACCAGCAACTCGCTCTCGGGGCGGGGAATCAACACGCGGCGATCGACGAGCAGCTCGATGCCGCGGAACGGGCGCACGCCGAGTATGTAGGCCACCGGCTCTCGACGCTCTCGCCGCTCGAGCATGCGCTCAAACCGCAAGCGTTGCTCTGCTGCGACCGCCGTGCCCGCGTCGAGGACGAGGCGGGCGCGCGAGTCATGACCGAGTGCGCGCGCGAGCAGGAGCTCCGCGTCCAGGCGCGCCGACTCACAGCCGGCCCCGGCCAGCCGCTCGGTGCCGGCCGTCACGAGCTCTCTGACGGTGAAGCCGGCGACTGCCGCGCTAGGCAACTGCCTGGGCCTCCAAGCGACGGCGCTTCTCGTCGTCCTGGAGCGCTGCCGTCAGCTCATCGAGCTCCCCCATCAGGATCGCGTCGAGGCTGTGCGAGGTGAAGTTGACGCGGTGGTCGGTGACGCGGCGAGCGGGGAAGTTGTAGGTGCGGATCTTCTCGGCGCGCTCACCAGACCCCACCTGCGCCTGGCGGTTGGCGGCCAGCTCGGCCTGCTGCTCGGCCAGGGCGCGCTCGTACAGACGCGCGCGCAAGACGCGCAGCGCGCGCTCGCGGTTCTGGAGCTGAGACTTTTCGTCTTGCATCGAGACGACGATGCCGGTCGGCCGATGAGTCACCCGCACGGCGGAGTCGGTCGTGTTGACCGACTGGCCGCCGGGGCCGGAGGAGCGGTAGACGTCGATCTGAAGCTCGGCCGGGTCGATTTCGACCTCGACCTCTTCGGCCTCGGGCAGCACCGCCACGGTCGCGGTCGAGGTGTGAATTCGGCCCTGGGACTCCGTCTCGGGCACGCGCTGGACGCGGTGGGTGCCTCCCTCGAACTTGAACACCGAGTACGCGCCTTCACCCTTGACCGCGAACGTGTAGGAGCCGTCCCCGATCGCCAGCGGTTCGACCTCGAAGCGGCGGCGCTCGGCGTACCGGCTGAGCATGCGGTAGAGATCGCCCGCCCACAGCGAAGCCTCCTCCCCTCCGGTCCCGGGCCTGATCTCGACGATCACGTTCTTCTCGTCGTTCGGGTCGGGCTCGACCATGGCCAAGCGGATCTCTTCCTCGAGCGTGACGAGCCGCTCCCGCCCGGTGGACAGCAGCGCCCGCAGCTCGGGGTCGTCGCCGTCCTCGGCCAGCAGCTCGCGCGCGCCCTCGACGTCGTCGAGCGTGCGCCGGTATTCGGCGGCGAGCTTCGCGGCCGGCTCAAGCTCGCGGTAGGCGCGCGAGAGCGCAGCGAAGCGTGCCCGATCCGCGATTACCGTCGGATCGGCCAAGTCCTGCTCGAGCTCCGAAAAGCGCGCCTCGATCTGGGTCACCAAGCCGTCAATCATGCAAGAGCGAGTTTAGGCCGGGGGCCTGTGCGGTCAGGCCTCGACCGGTGCCCGCGCGGGCGCGCGGGCGAATTCGTACTCGTGGGGATCGAGCCGCGCCAGGGCCGCCTCGTACTCCCGCATGTAGCCGGGCCAGTTGGCCACGATGCGTCCGTCGCCGCTCTGGCGGTACCACGAATTACAGGCCACCCAGGCGGTACCGGCGAAGCGGGCCTGGAGCTCGCGGTCCGAAGCTGCCGCGACCTCCGGCTTGACCTCGATGCCGGCCGCGCCCCGCGCCCAGGCGTGCTCGAGCGCCTGGCGGATGTAGCGCCCCTGGCACTCCTCGTAGAGGATGATCGAGCCGCCCGAGGTGTTGGTGTTCGGTCCGTAGATCAAGAACAAGGAGGGAAAGCCGGGCACCGTGATGCCGAGGTGTGCGCGCGGGCCGCCCGCCCAGGCATCCCGCAGCGCCACGCCGTCGCGGCCCAGTACCTCCATCGGCGCCATGAAGTCGTTGGTGCGAAAGCCGGTGGCGTAGATCACCGCGTCCAACTCGCGCTCGGTCGCGTCGCCGATGACGACGCCGGCGGGCGTCAGGTGCGAGATCGGCTCGGTGATCAGCTCCACGTTGGGCCGCTGGAGCGCCGGCAGGTAGTGCGAGCTGAACAGCACCCGCTTGCAGCCAAAGGGATAGTCGGGCCACGCCTTGCGCCGTACCTCCGGATCTCGCAACTGCCGGCGCATGAAAGCGGCCGACCAGGCATGCCCGATGCGGCCCAGTGTCCGCGGGTGGCGGATCATGCTCGTCAGCGTCTCGGCGTACTGGTAGATGAAGCGGCGCCGCCACGCCTGGAGCCCCGGCACATAGCGGACCGCCGCCTTCACCCAGGGGGGATAAGCCCGGTTTCGCCGTGGCAGAAACCAGTTGCCGGTGCGCTGAAAGACATACAACCGCGCCGCCTCGTCGGCGAGCGCCGGGATCAGCTGGATCGCGCTGGCGCCGGTGCCGATGACCGCCACGCGCTTGCCGCGCGCGCTGAAGTGCTCGGGCCAGCGCGAGGAGTGAAACGCCTCCCCGGCAAACTGCTCGGCCCCGTCCAAGCGGGGAATCGCGGGCTGGTGCAGCTGCCCCGTGGCGATGACGACCGCGTCGGCCTCCCAGGTGCGCCCGTCCGTGCTCGCGACCGACCATCGGCTGCTCGTCTCGTCCCACCTGCACGCGCTGACCTCGGCTCCGGTCTGCACGAGCCCGTCCGCCCCGTAGTCGCGCGCGACCTGCTCGATGTAGCTTAGGATCTCCTCGCGCGGCGAGCAGATCCGCGACCAGTCGCGCCGTTGCGCGAACGAGTAGGAGTACAGGTGCGAGGGGACATCGCACGCGCACAGTGGATAGCGGTTGTAGTGCCAGGTGCCGCCGATGGCGGCCGCCTTCTCGAGGATGGTGAGCTCGCGGAACCCGTGCCGGCGCAGCTCGATCGCGGTGCCGAGGCCGCCCAGCCCCGCGCCGATGATCACAACCGAGGGCCGACTGCCCCTGGCCACTGGTTGCCTAGGCCGGCGTGCGGGCGCCCCGGCGTCCCCTGGCGACGCGGCGCTGGAAGCGCTCGACTCGCCCACCGGTGTCGACCAGCTTCTGGCGTCCGGTGTAGAAGGGGTGGCACGCCGAGCAGATCTCGACGTGGATCTCCGGCTTGGTCGAGCGGGTCACGAACTCGTTGCCGCAGGTGCAGGTGACGTGGGCTTCGACGTACTCGGGATGGATTGCAGTCTTCATGTATCCCAGTTTAGAGAGGCTTGACGGGCGTGACCGGAACCGCGTTTGCGGAGCTCGCGCGAGCGCCGCTCCGCAGAGGTGGTTCGGTCACGTCAACCGGTACAGCGGCCCGTCGCCGCCCTCGGGCGGGGTGAGCCGCCCGCCCTTGGCAGTGATCGCCCCGCACTGCACGCAGTTGGTGTAGTTGACGATCACGTCGACCGGGCCTGACTCGGGCGCGTCCTCTGGGACCTCGTACACCCCCGCTGGGCACATCCAGCGCCACCCATCCGCGATCTCGCGCGGGACGGTGCGGCGCACGCGAATGTGGTTGGGGGCATCGTCGCGGGTCGCGTTGCCCGAGATGTAGACCGAGGACAGCTTGTCGAAGATGTACTTGCCGTCGGGCTTTGGATAGTTCTTGTAGGTGTCGCCGAGGAACAGCGGCTTGGCGTCGTTGCGGTGCCACTGCATGCGCCCAGGGGGCAGCTTTCCCTTGGTCGCGATCGCGAGGTTGACCATCGGACCGCCCTGGATGAAGCCGCGCTGGAAGGGCTGGCGCGTGTTGCGCACGAGCCATAGCTCCTTGCCGATCGAGGACTCCTCCACGGCTTGCTCATAGCTCGACAGCGAAGTGCCGCGCCTCAGGTGGGCGTAGATCGCCTCGGCCGCCAGCATGCCCGACTTGATCGCGTGGTGGACGCCTTTCAGCGCAACCGTGTCGACCATCCCGCCCGCGTCGCCGACCATCAGCGCCCCGGGCATCGAGAGTTTCGGCATCGACCAGTAGCCGCCGCCGGGAATCGCCTTCGCTCCCCACCCCACGCGCTCGCCGCCCTCGAGCACCTCACGCACGAACGGGTGCGTCTTGAACAGCTGCAGCAGGTCGTGGGCGGAGGTGGTGGCGTCGGCGTAGTCAAGGTCGATCACGAAGCCGATCGAGACGAGGTCGTCGCCCGATTTCTCGTCCTTCATCGGGTACAGCCAGGTGCCGCCGATCTGCCCGTACTTGGCCTGGAGCTTCAGCGGCCAGGGGCCGATGGTGTGGATCACGCGGTCGAGCGCCTTGGGCACCCGCCAGACCTCCTTCACACCCAGCTCCCACACCTGGGGCTCGCGTCCTTCGGCCAGGTTGAACTCGCGAATCGCGGCCCCCGTCAAATGCCCCCAACAACCCTCGGCGAGGACGGTCACGCGCGCCTTGATGTCCGTCCCCGGCTCGAAGTTCGAGAGCTCCTCGCCCTCCTTGCCGCGGCCCTTGTCGCCCGAGCGCACGCCGACCACGTGACGCTCGGAGATGATCAGCTGCGTCGCCGAGGTCTCGGTCAGCACGTAGGCGCCGCCCTCCTCGGCCTGGCGCTGCTGGTAGCGCGCCAGCGCGGCCACGGAGACCACCTCGTTGCCATGGTTCTTGAACGGCGGCGGCGGGGGGATGCGCAGCTTGGTCTTTCCGGTGGGGAGCATGTAAACGGCTTCCTTGGTCACCTCGCCGAAGGCGAAGTGCTCCTTGCGCCAGTCCTCGCGGGTGAGCTGCGGGAAGAGCTCCTGCAACGGCCGAGGCCGCATCACGGCACCGGACAGCGAGTGCCCGCCGCAGGTCTTGGCCTTCTCGATGATCGCCACCGGCACCTCGCCGAGCTGCTCCATCATCGCCGGGTCGTCGCCCAGCAGCTGCAGCAGGCGGTTGGCGCACGCCAGCCCGGCGGTACCACCGCCCACGATCGCGACCCCTACCTCAATGCGATCGTCCTCGGAGTCGAGCTCGCGCTTGACGAACTCCTCTGGCGAGGAGACCGGCGGCGGGTATTCGATCGGCGCATGCATGCGGCCGTTTGCGGAGGAGGCCACCCGCTAACCCTTCTTGGCCTTGATCGCCTCGGTCAGCTTGGGCAGGATCTTGTGCAGGTCGCCCACGATCCCCAGGTCGGAGAACTCGAAGATGGGCGCGTTGGCGTCCTTGTTGATCGCGACGATGTTCTCCGAGGACTGCATGCCGACCTTGTGCTGGATCGCACCGGAGATGCCGGCGGCGATGTAGAGCTTCGGCGAGACCGTCTTGCCCGTCTGACCGATCTGGGCCGCGTAGGGGTACCAGCCCGCGTCGACCACGGCGCGCGTCGCGGCGACCGCGGAGTTGCCGCCGAGGGCCCCGGCCAGCTCCTCGGCCAGCTGGAAGTTCTCGGCCTTGCCGAGCCCCCGACCGCCGGCCACGAGGATGTCCGCGCCCTCGATGTCGACGTCGGCGCCGCGCTGCTCGCCGCGCTGCACCATCGTCGCCTGCTCCGACCAAGACGAGTAGGAGACCTCGACGTCGACGACCTCGGCCGAGCCGCCGTCTCTGGAGACGATCTCGAACGCGTTGATGCGCCCGATGATGATGCCCAGGTCGCCTCTGTAGCGCGAGACCGAGACCTTCGAGTCCTGCAGGATCGGGCGCTCCGCCACCAGCTTGCCGTCCTCGGCGCGCACGCTGGTGACCTCCATGGTGACGCCGGCCTGCTTGCGCGCCGCGAGACCGGCGCCGATCTCGAAGCCGAGCAGCCCGCCGCCGAAGAGGGCATAGGCGTGGCCGTGCTCGTCGATCACCTTCGCCATCACGTCGACCACGGGCTGGGCCAGGCCCTCCGCGCCACGGGCGCGGAACACCTTGGTGGCGCCGTAGGCCCCGAGCGAGGCGCACAACTCGTCGGTGAGATCGTCGCCGCCGACTACGACGGCGTGACACTGGCCGCCGATCTCCTCCGCCCGCGCGGCCGCTTCCGAGACCGCCCCGAGCGAGTTCTTGTTAAAGGCGCCCTCGTAGTGGAGGACGTAGGTCAGAACGTCGGGCATCAGATCAGCTTCCTTTCCTCGAGCCACGCGACGATCTTCTGCACGGTCTCGTCGGTGTCCTCGTCCTCGATCACCTGGCCCGCCGCCTTGGCCGGCGGGTCGTGGAAGTCGCCGCATTGCACGCGCGAGCCCTCCTCGCCCACGAGCCCGGTGTCGATCCCGACGTCGGACGCGCCCACCTGCTCGAGCGGCTTCTTCTTGGCGCCCATGATCGCCTTCAGCGAGGGGTAACGCGGCTCGTTGATTGCGTCTCCGACCGAGATCACCGCGGGCAGCTTGATCTGCACGGTGTCGTAGCCGTACTCGGCCTGTCGCTCGCAGCGCAGCGCGCCCTCCTCGATGTCCATCTTGATCACCTGGGTCAGGGACGGCATCTGCAGGTGGTCGGCGACCACCGCGCCGATCGTGTAGCACTCGCCGTCGTCTGACTGCTGTCCCAGCAGCACCAGGTCGGGCTGCTCATTCGAGAGGGCCTTGGCGAGCGCGTAGCCGGTGGCGGCGACATCGGAGCCGGCCAGCGCGGCATCGGTCAGCTGGATGGAGCGGTCGGCTCCCAGCGAGACAGCCTTGTGGAGCGCCCGCACGGCGGACTCGGGCCCCATCGTGACCGCCACGATCTCGTCCACCTGCGCGGTGCCGCCCTCGCGGATCTGCATCGCGGCCTCTATCGCGTGGGTGTCATACGGGTTGAGGTTCTTCTCACCCGAGCGGTCCATCCGCCCCGTCGAGGCGTCTATGCGCTTCTCGACGGCGGCGTCCGGCACCTCTTTGACCAGGACGCAAATCTTCAAATGAACCTCCTTAGTGGTTCGCTTCGTGGGTACGGCTCGAAGGTCGGCGTATTTGCGAAGGGGGCCACTTAGCTTGACGCGGAAAATATTACCCCGAGTTTTGACTGACTAGTCAATCAGGGAGGTGGCGAGAGTTGGGGTCGTTTCTGCGCCGAGGGTTGTTCGTTCCTGCACGGAATCACGCCTGCACGGCGCTGCGCAGAAAGTCGACGATCTGCTGCGTCGAGGCGCCCGGACCGAATACCTCGGCCACCCCGAGCTCCTTGAGCTGCGGAATGTCGTCGGCCGGAATCGTGCCGCCGACGGTGACCAGCACGTCGTCGACGTCCTGCGCGGAGAGCAGCTCGAGCACGCGCGGGACGAGCGTCATGTGCGCGCCCGAGAGGATCGACAGCCCGACCGCGTCGGCGTCCTCCTGGATCACCGTCTCGACGATCTGCTCGGGGGTCTGGTGCAGACCGGTGTAGATCACCTCCATGCCGGCGTCGCGCAGCGCGCGAGCGATGATCTTTGCTCCCCGATCGTGTCCGTCGAGACCGGGCTTGGCGACGACCACGCGGATCTTCTTCTCAGTGCTCATCGGGACCGCAATCATATGGCCGGGGCGCATGCCTCGGGCCTGCGGCACGCTCGGCATCCGGCCTCGCTGAACGTGCCGCGCCCGAGTCATCCAGCTGGCCCCCGCCCGAACATGTTCGGGCGGGCGGGCCGGCACATGTGCCGGCCCGGAACAAACTTTTAGAAGACGGGCGACTCGCTGAAGGAGCCGAACACCTGCTGGAGTGCGGCGACCATCTCGCCCTCGGTGGCGTCGGCGCGGGCTGCGTCCAGCAGGCGGGGCATGAGGTTCTCGCGCTCGTCGCGCGCGGCCTCGGTGAGCTGCTCGAGCGCGCGCGTTGCTGCGGCGCCGTCGCGGCACTCACGCACGGCACGCACGCGCTCGACCTGCTGTTGCTCGAGCTGGGGATCGATGCGCAGGATCGGGATCGCGGCGCCCTCGCCTCCCTCGGTGTAGGCGTTGATGCCCACGAGCTTGCGCTGGCCCGACTCGACCTCGCGCTGGTAACGGAAGGCGGCGTCCGCGATCTCGCGCTGGGGGAAGCCTCGCTTGACCGCCTCGACCATGCCGCCCAGCTCGTCGATCTTGGTGAAGTACTCGTAGCAGCGCTGCTCCATCAGGTCGGTGAGCGCCTCGACGAAGTAGGAGCCCCCGAGCGGATCGATCGTGTTCGCCACGCCGGTCTCCTCAGCGATGATCTGCTGCGTTCGCAGCGCCACGCGCACCGCCTCCTCGGTCGGCAAGGCGAGCGCTTCGTCGAAGCTGTTGGTGTGCAGAGACTGAGTGCCGCCCAGCACGCCCGCGAGCGCCTCGATCGCGGTGCGCACGATGTTGTTGAGCGGCTGCTGCGCGGTCAGCGAGACCCCCGCGGTCTGGGTGTGGAAGCGCATCCGCCAGGACTCGGGCCTGCGCGCGTTGAAGGTTTCGCGCAGCTCGCGCGCCCAGATCCGCCGCGCCGCGCGGTACTTGGCGATCTCCTCGAAGAAGTCGATGTGCGCGTTGAAGAAAAACGACAGCCTGGGTGCGAAGTGATCCACCTCGAGCCCGCGCGCCACGGCCTGCTCGACGTAGGTGAGCCCGTCCTTGAGCGTGAAGGCGAGCTCCTGCGCAGCGGTCGAACCCGCCTCGCGGATGTGATAGCCCGAGATCGAGATCGGATGCCAGCGCGGCATGTGCGAGGCGCACCATTCGATCATGTCGCCCACCAGCCGCATCGCCGGATCGACCGGGAAGCACCACTCCTTCTGCGCGATGTACTCCTTGAGGATGTCGGTCTGGATCGTCCCCGCCAGCAGCTCGGAGGGGATGCCGCGCCGCTCGGCAACCACCACGTAGAAGGCCAGCATGATCGCCGCCGGGGCGTTGATCGTCATCGAGACCGAGACGCGGTCAAGGGGAATGCCCTCGAACAGCTTCTCCATGTCCGCCAGCGTGTCGATCGCCACGCCCTCCCGGCCCACCTCGCCCAGCGAGCGAGGGTGATCGGAGTCGTGGCCCATCAGCGAGGGCATGTCGAAGGCGGTCGAGAGACCGGTCTGCCCGTGATCGAGCAGGTAGCGGAAGCGGGCGTTGGTCTCCTCCGCGGTGCCGAAGCCCGCGAACTGGCGCATCGTCCACAACCGCCCCCGGTACATCGAGCCATACACCCCGCGTGTATATGGATACTCGCCGGGCAGCGCGATCGCGGCCTCCGGGTCGTCGGGCAAATCCGCCTCCGTGTACAGCGGTCGCACCGGCTCGCCCGAGATCGTCTCGAACAGCTCGAGGCGCTCCGGAGCGCGGCCGTAGGTCTCGAGCTCCCAGCGCTCCAGCGCGCTCAGCTGTGCGTCCGTGGCCACCGGGCGAAGTCTACGCGGGCACCATCTCGGCGACGACGTCTGCGGGGAGCTCGCGGCGCCCGCCGGCGAGGGCGGCCGCGACGATACCGAGCGCCGAGAAGCCCACTGCGACCCACACAGCCGCAGTGAAACCGGCGATGAACGCGTGCGGGTCGCCGTAGCCGCCCTGGTGCGTGAAGATCGAGGCGAGTACGGCCACCCCGACCACGCCGCCGAGTTCGCGGATCGCGCTGTTGGCGCCCGACGCGACGCCCGCCTCCTGCATCGGGACCCCGCCCATGATCGCGTTCGCGACTGTCGGGAAGCAGAACGAGGTGCCGACGCCGGCGATCGTGAGCGCGATCCCCATCTGCAGGTAGCCCATGCCAGGGCTCGCGATCGTCGCGACCCAGGCCAGTCCCGCGGCCTGCAGCGCGAGCCCCAGTGCCATGAAAGGACGGTTGCCGTAACGGTCGGCGAGCGCGCCCGCCACAGGGGCCACGATCATCGGCGGAAAGGACCACGGCAGCAGACGCAGGCCTGCCTGGAATGGCGAGTAACCGAGGCCGATCTGGAGCAGCTGCGACATCAGGAAAAGCGCTCCGAACAGACCCGCCCACATGAAGAAGCTGACGCCGTTGGCGGCGGTGAAGCTGCGGATGCGAAACAGCGACGGCGGCACCATCGGGTAGCGCGCGCGACGCTCCCAGGCGACGAACGCGGCCAGCAGCAGCGCCCCGACGATCATCGCGCCGAGCACCTCGCCGCTGGTCCAGCCCAGGGTGTTGGCTCGCACCAGCCCCCAGGTGAGGCCGAGCACGCCGGCCGCGGCCAGAGCCAGCCCGCGCAGGTCAAGCTGGGGCCGGGGACCGTAGCTTTCTGTCAGGCGCTTGAGCGCGGTCGGGGCAAGCGCGATTCCGATCGGCACGTTCAGCCAGAAGATCCAGTGCCAGTCGATCCCGCTGACCACCGCGCCGCCGACCACGGGACCCGCGGCCACGGCCAGACCGGTGATGCCCCCCCACAGCCCGATCGCGGCGCCGCGCTGCTCCAGCGGGAAGGCCTCCGAGATCAACGTCAGCGTGAGCGGCGTGACGATCGCCGCGCCGGCGCCCTGGAAGGCGCGCGCCAGTACCAGTGCCTGGACGGTCGGCGCGAGCGCCGAGGCGACCGAGGCGGCGGTGAAGACGGACAGCCCGACCGCAAACATGCGCCGGCGGCCGAAGCGGTCGCCCAGCGCGGCGCCAGTCAAGAGCAGGCAGGCGAAGGCGAGGTTGTAGGCATTGACGGTCCACTCGAGCCCCGAGAGGCCCGCATGCAGATCGGCGCGCAGCACGGGCAGCGCGGTGGTGACGACCAGCGTGTCGAGCGCGGTCATGAACGTCGCCATGCCGGCGATCACGAGGGTCCAGGTCTTCTGGGGCTTCATGTGCGTCTCCTTGGTTGGCTTTGCCCAGGAGACGAACGGAGGGCCGCTAAGGGGACAGCTCGTCGATTCGGCGCTTGAGAAAGCGCCGCTCCGGCTCTGAGGCGGCGAGCGCGAGCGCGCGCTCATAGGCAAGGCGAGCCTCGCCCGGGCGGCGCAGGCGGCGCAGAAGCTCGCCGCGGGCCGCGTGGAAGTACTGGTAGCCGTCGAGTTCGAGCCCGTCGACGATCTCGAGCGCCTCTTGCACCGAGCGGCTCTCGGCCACGGCCACGGCACGGTTGAGCTCGACCACCGGTGAGCCCGTTTGCGCGTGGAGCTCCTCGTAGAGGACCGCGATCTGCTCCCAGTCAAGCGGCCGCTGCGCGTGTAGCGAGGCGATCGCCGCCTGCAGCACGTAGGGGCCGCGTCCGCGCAGGCTCATCGCGCGCGCGAGCGCTGTGTGGCCGGTCTCGAGCTGCCGCGCGTCCCACAGCGAGGCGTCCTGGTCGCCCAGCAGCACGAGTTCTTCTCCGGAAAAGCGCGCCTCGCGGCGGGCGTGATGGATCAGCATCAGGGCGAGCAGGCCGTGGACCTCGGGCTCGTCGGGCATCAGCGCCGCCAGCAGCCGCCCGAGACGGATCGCCTCGCCGGCCAGCTCACCGCGCCCCCCGTAGCCCTCGTTGTAGATCAGGTAGATCACCGCCAATACGGCTGCCAGGCGGTCGGGAAGGCGATGGTCGTCTGGCACCGTGAAGGGGATCCCCGTGGCCTTGATCTTGTTCTTGGCACGGCTCAGGCGGCGCTTCATCGCCTCTTCGGAGACCAGGAAGGCACGCGCGATCTCCTCGGTGGTGAGGCCGCCGAGCGCGCGCAGGGTCAGCGCCACCTGCGCGTCGGGCGCGAGTGCCGGGTGGCAGCAGGTGAAAATCAGCTCGAGGCGCTCATCCTTGATCGCCGCGTTGTCTGGGAGCTCGTCCATGGTCGCCTCGGGGACATCGAGCAGCTTGGTCTTCGCGGTGAGCGAACGCTGGCGGCGGATGCGGTCGATGGCGCGGTTGCGCGCCGTCGTAATGAGCCAAGCGGCCGGGTTGGCGGGCGTCCCCTCGCGGGGCCAGCGCTCCGCGGCCACGGCAAACGCCTCCTGAGCGGCCTCCTCGGCGAGATCGAAATCACCGAGGAAGCCGATCAGGGAGGCGAGCACCCGGCCCCACTGCTCGCGGAAGACCTGCTCGACCGTCAGCTCTCGTACTCCATCACCGGGCGCACCTCGATTGCGCCGCCCAGACGGGCGGCCGGGATACGCGCGGCGAACTCGAGCGCCTGGTCGAGATCGTCGGCCTCCAACACGTAGTAGCCGCCGAAGAACTCCTTCGTATCGGCGTAGGGGCCGTCGGTCGTGAGGACCTGCCCGTCGTTGACGCGGATCGTGGTCGCGGTCTCGACGGGCTGGAGCCCGGCGCTGTCGAGACAGCGGGGGTCGTCGGCGAGCGTGAGGTAATCGGCAAACGTGGCCTTGTACTCGTCCTCGGACAACGCCTCGTGCGAGCCGGGCTTGCTGTAGATCAACAGGGCGTACTTCATCCTGGCCTCCTTTTGAGTTTGCCCCTTATGACGAACGAGCTCGCCGGAAGGGGACAGCGCTTCTCAAAATCGACGCGTCCGCGTCCGCCACCGTCCGCGGCGCCGGCGCATGCGCAGCTGTGACGCGGAGCGCCCGCTGATGGCGGCGCTCCCGATGCCCCCGGCGGCGGCCGCGCCCGCCAGCGCGACCGCTGCCTTCAGCCACCGCCCGAGGCGCTCGAAGCGGAGCACCTCCCAGCCCTGCGCGCGCGCCACGCGGGCCAGCTCGGGGTCCGGGTTGACCGCCACGGGGTGTCCGACCAGGCGCAGCATCGGCAGGTCCGACTCCGAGTCCGAGTACGCGTAGGAGGAGTCGAGATCGATGCCCTCGCGCTCCGCCAGCTCGGCCACCGCCTGCGCCTTGCCCTCGCGATAGATGAAGAGCCCGGCGGCCTTGCCGGTATAGACGCCGTCGCGCGTGTCGGAGAAGCGCGAGCCGATGCCGCCGTCAAAGGCCAGCACCCGCGCCAGCGACTCGGCCAGCTCCTGGGCCGCGGCGGTGATGATGTACACGCGCCTGCCCTCGTCCTGGTGGTCGTAGGCAAGCTCGAGCATCTGCGGGTAGATGCGCGGCAGCACGCGGGCCAGCAGGTCGGGCCCCAACCGCTGCACGTCGCGCACGCGCACGCCCTCGATCTCCCTGGAGATGCGCTCGCGTAGCTCCGTGGTGCTGGCCTCGGTCGAGCCGTGCAGCCGGAAGCGCAGGTTGGCCCACGCGTCGGCGGCGAGCCGGCGGCGCGAGACCAGCCCCGCCTTGTAGGCCACGCGCACGAATTGGAAGGCCGATGAGCCCTCCATGAGCGTGCGATCGAGATCGAAGAAGACGGCGGCGGCTCCGGGCCGCTCGCCTGCTCCGGCGCGACCCGCGCTCAGCGGCCGTTCACCTCCACGATCACCGCGTCTCCCTGCCCGCCGCCGGAGCAGATCGCCGCGCAGCCGAGCCCGCCGCCACGGCGCTTGAGCTCCAGCACGAGCGAGCCGAGAATCCGCGCCCCCGAGGCCCCGATGGGGTGGCCCAGGGCGACCGCGCCGCCATTGACGTTGACCTTGTTCTCATCGATCCCCAGCATGTGGATCGAGTTCAGCACCACGGAGGCGAATGCCTCGTTGATCTCCCAGAGGTCGATCTGCTCCGCGGTCAGGCCGGCCTTTTCGAGCGCGCTCATCGCAGCACGGGCCGGCGTCCGCGCCAGGTAGGGGAAGTCGTCGGCGATCTGTGCCTGGGCGACGATCGTCGCGAGCGCCGCGCGGTCGTGCCTGCGGGCCCACTCGTCGCTCGCCAGCACCAGGGCCCCCGCACCGTCGTTGACGCCGGGGGAGTTTCCGGCCGTGTGCGAGCCGTTCTCGAGGAAGATCGGGGGCAGCTTTGACAGCGTCTCGAGGCTTGTGTCGCGCCGGGGGCCCTCGTCGACCTCGACGCTGTGCTCGCCCTTGCGATCGCTGATCGTGACCGAGGCGATCTCCTCCGGCAGCCGCCCCTCATCGGTCGCCTTGACCGCGAGCTGGTGCGAGCGCAAGGCCCAGCGGTCCATGTCGGGGCGCGTCAGCTCGAGCTCCGCCGCCACCTCGCTGGCCTCCTGCGCCATGTGCTTACCCGAGAAGGGGCTACGCAGCCCGTCGTTGACCATCGCGTCGAGCGCCTGCGCATCGCCCATGCGATAGCCGAAGCGCGCGTCCTTGAGCAGGTAGGGCGCCTTCGACATCGACTCCATCCCGCCCGCCACGGCGAGCTGCACGTCCCCCGCGCGGATCGCCGCGTCAAGCAGCCCCGCGGCGCGGATGCCCGAAGCGCACACCTTGTTGATCGTCTCGGACGAGACCTCTCTGGGGATCCCCGCCTTGATCTGTGCCTGGCGAGAGGGAATCTGGCCCTGGCCCGCCTGCAGCACCTGGCCCATGACCACGTGCTGCACCTGCTCGGGCTGCGTGTCCGCCCGCTCGAGCGCGGCCTCGATCGCGATCGCGCCGAGCTCGGTCGCGTCGAGCGACTTGAGCGCGCCGCCGAGCTTGCCGATCGGAGTGCGCGCGCTTGAAAGGATTACGGTCTTGGGCATGCCCTGATCCTAGCCCTCACTTGGTGTCGGCCCGGGCCTCGAGGATGCGGGTCGCGGCGCTCGCCGGGTCAAGCTCGCGGGCCACCACCCGGTCAAGCAGCGCCTTGACCTCCGCGTCCTCGCTGACCGCGCCCTCGAGCTCCCGGCGCAGGCGGTTGGCGGCGATCGCCAGCACCTCGTTCATCAGGTTGCGGCGCCGGCGCTCCGACAGCGTGCCCTCGGCCGTAATGAAGTCACGGTGCGCCTCCAGCTTTGCCGCGAGTTCCTCGACTCCCTCGCCCTTGACCGCCTCGGTGCGGACCACGGGGACCTCCCAGTCCCCCCGCGGCCCCAGCGACAGCACCATCTTGATCTCCCGCACCATCGTGTCGGTCAGGGGGTGCTCCGCCTTGTTGACCACGATCACGTCCGGGATCTCCATCACGCCCGCCTTGAGCGCCTGGATCGAGTCGCCCGAACCCGGCATCAGCACGAGCACCACGGTGTCGGCGTGGTCGATGATGTCGACCTCCGCCTGGCCGACGCCGACGGTCTCGAGCAGGATCAGCTCGCGCCCGGCGGCGTCCATCAGCAGCGCGGCCTGCAGAGCCGCTTCGCTCAGCCCCCCCAGCGCCCCCCGGCTCGCCATCGAGCGGATAAACACGCCCGGGTCGAGAAACAGGTCCGACAGCCGGATGCGGTCGCCCAGCAGAGCGCCCTGGGTGAAAGGCGAGGAGGGATCGATCGACAGCACTCCCACGCTGCGCTCCCGCTCGCGCTCGCGCTTGGTGAGGGCGCCCAGCAGCGTCGATTTGCCCGAGCCCGGCGCACCCGTGAAGCCCACGATCGCGGCGCGCCCGGTGTGGGGATAGACCTCGCGCACGAGCTCGAAGCCGCGCGGATCATTGTTCTCGACCAATGAGATCGCGCGCGCGAGGGCTCGCTTGTCGCCGTCCATCAGCCGGCGCGCGAGATCGTTCTCGGAGTTGGCCATGACGCGAGCAATCATGCCAATGACTGGGGGTTACGATCCCTGCGGTGCTCACTCGCACGCTTGGGCGCAAGACGGTGCTCCCGCCCGTGGCGCGCATGCCGCCGCCTCCCCTGCACGGCGGTCCGCTCACGCTGCTGCGCTTCATGCGCGACCACCACATGTTCACCTTCGGCTATCTGGTGCTCACGCTGCGCTGGCTGTGGCTGCGAGCGCGCTGGCGGGGCCGGCTTCAGACCGACGGCCTGTGCTTCATCTGCCCGGGGGTGAAGTTCGAGATCGGCCGCGAGGCCAAGATCGTGCTCGGTCGCTGGTCGTGGATCGGTCAGGGCTCGAAGGTCCGCGTGCACGAGGGCCAGGTGAAGATCGGGGCGAAGTCGGTGCTCGGCCAGGAGTGCACGATCTCCGCCTACCAGAGGATCGAGATCGGGCGCGAATGCATCGTCGCCGACCGCGTGATGCTGATCGACTTCGACCACGGCATGGTCGAGGTGGAGCGCCCGATCCGCCTGCAGGGCATCTACAAGCGCAACGTGCGCCTGGGCCACAACGTGTGGGTGGGCTACGGCGCCTGCGTGCTGAGAGGCGTCTCGATCGGCGACAACGCGGTGGTGGGGACCTCTTCTGTGGTCACCCGCGACGTACCGGCCAACGCCGTCGTGGGCGGCGTGCCCGCGCGGCTGATCCGGATGCGCAAGGAGCCGCAGTCGTTCGTGTGGCGGCACTAGCGGGTCGGTTGGGATATCACCCGCGGTATGCGCGGGTGATATCC
>JAVKSP010000010.1:0-42614 GCA_039583645.1 Solirubrobacteraceae bacterium | reverse complement strand
CCGAAATTAATTCTCTGCTGCGCGGGCCCGGGCGCGGTCCCGGTACAGGCGGTAGTCCCGGCGGCCGGGCTGCATGCACGCCGCCAGGGCAAGCGGCCGGCGGGCTTCGGCGTGGCGCCCCATCAGCTGCAGCGAGCGCCCCAGGCAGAACAGCGCGAAGTCGTTGGTCGGCGCCCGGTCGACCACCGCCTGGAATTCCCGCGCGGCCTGCTCGTAGCGCTGTGCGCGAAACAGGGCCCGGCCGAGAGCCTCGCGGATGGAGGTCTTGTCGGGCGCCAGGTCGCGGGCCCGCGACAGGGGCACGGTGGCCTGGTGGTTGTGGCCGGCCTCGAGCAGTTCGGTGCCGCGCCGGTACAGGTCATAGACATCGTCGGAGCTCATCTACTGGCCAGTTTAGGCGCGCATCCTGCGCGGCGGCAGTGCCCACCAGGAGCGGATCCGTCCGCCGATCCCGAGCCCGTAAGCGAGCTGCGCTCGCAGCGCGCGCCGCTGCGCCGCGGTGGGTAGCTGATCCACCAGGCCGTAGCGTGCGAGGCGCAGGCGCCGCAGGTAGGAGACCGCCCCGGACGAACCGCGGAAGCGCTGCTCGAGCGCCTGCAGGGTGAGCCCGTCTCGGGCCGGCCGCCGGGCGCGTGCCAGCGCCCGCTCGAGCTCCGCGATCAGCTGCTCACAGCCTGCCGGGCGTCGCCAGTAAAGGCCCGCCATCGCGGTCAGCAGCAGGAGGGCGACGGACAAGCCGAGCTCCAGCCCCAGGTCCGCGCCGCCGCCGGCGCCATGGAACTTGCCGCGCAGGTTGGCGAGGTTGCCCTGGCGCCGGGCGGTGACCGCTCCCGGCTTGGCGGAAGGCGCTCCAGTCCCGGCGGCGGTGGCGCTGTCGGCGAACTCCGGGGCGGCAGCGGGCGTGGGGTCGAATCGCACCCACCCGTACCGGGGGAACCACACCTCGACCCAGGCGTGGGCGTCGCGGTCCGAGACGGAGTACGTAGCGGTCGCCGAGTTGAACTGGCCCGCGGTGAAGCCGGTCACGACGCGCGCCGGCAGGCCGCCCATGCGCAACATCAGCGCCATCGCGCCCGCGAAGTGCTGGCAGTAGCCGCGTTTGCTCGACAACAGGAAGGTCACCAGCGGGAGGCGCTCGATCGGCGTGTGCTCGTAGTAGCGAAAGCCGTTCTGCGTCGAGAGGTAGCGCTGCACCGCGGCCACGAACGCGTACGGCGTCGCCGACCCGGCCGCGAGCGAGCGCGCCAGGTCATAGACGCGCCTGTAGGGCGAGTTGCGCACGAGGCTCGCGCCGATGGGGCCGTATGGACTCGCGACGTTGAGCACCAGGCCGCCCGAGTGAAACGGCGGGAACTCGACCTCGGGCTGGTTGAAGTTCGCCAGCCGGGACGCCGGCAGCCCGACCACGCGGTAGTCGGCGAGGGGAGCGTCCGGGAATGCGCTGGCAGGGACAGCTTCGAGCTGAGCGGCCGAGGGCCGGGGCGAATATGTGTTGACGGTGTAGGTCTGTCCCGGACGCAGCGGCGTGGTCGCGAGCCAGGTGCCCTCGCTCTGTCCCTGGGTGATGTTGCGGCCGAGGTGTGTCGGCCGCCGCGCGAAGCCGGCCGCGATCACGTCGGTGGTGCGCATCGCGTCGACGGTGACGGTGACGCTCTGCGACCAGCGTTTGACCGCCCAGGCCGCCGGGGCCGGCGGCGACGAGCTGAGGGGCCCGGGGCCCTCCGCCCAACCGAAGCCGTCGAACACGTCGAGATCCTGCGCCTTCCAGTAGTCGGCGTGGGTGGCCTTGACGGTCAGGACCTCGCGGTCGTGCCGGGGCCACACATAGGGGCCGTAGCGCTGTGTCCAGTCAAAGCGCTCGAGGTTCTTGGGCGCGAGCCCGCTGGCGAGTTTCTGGTAGCTGAACCACGGCTGCTGGCGCAGCGCGGGCGCGACGATCGCCGCGAACAAGGCGGCCGCGGCAACCACCGCGAGCGCAACGCTGGAGCGCCGGGCCACGACCCGCTCCCCCCACATGAAGGCCGCCAGGAGCGCGAACAGCACCAGCCCCTGGACGTACGGAAGCTGCGGGTGGATGATCGTCGCGGGGATCACCGCGAGCGCCGTCAGCAGCAGCGCTCCGGTTGCCCGGCGGGTCTCCGCCGGCAGGCGGCTCGGCAGCGCGCCGGCCAGGGCCGCGCCGACCACCAGCAGCCCGGCACCGAGCACGATCACGAGCCGCACCCAGGGGTTGATGCCGATGTATGGCACGAGCGTCCCGGGCAGCGCCGAGAGTCCGGACCCGATCCCCTGGGCGATCACCGCAACGCGCAGCCGGTAGAGCCAGGAGACCGGTATCCCGGCCACGGCCAGCACCGCGGCGAGGGCCACGATCGCCGCGAGCGCGCTCAGCGCTGCGCGCCGCCACCCCGTCTCCAGGAAGCGCACCAGGGTGTACTGCCGGACGGCCGATGCGTGTAGCTCACGCAGCGCTCGCGGCAGCCGCAGCGCGGCCGTGCCGAAGCCGAAGATCAAAAGCGCGAGCGCCGCCAGGCCCACCAGCCGCCAGCCCGGTGCGGGACTCATCAGCGTGCCCCAGCGCAGCAGGCCGTAGAGGGCGAGCGCCGCGAAGGTAACCAGGCGCACGCCGCGGCGCTCGGCTGCTCTGGCGCTCACCAAGCGCGAGTGTGAGATCGCGCCCGAGGTGTCCAGGCGCGCCGGCGGCCCGCCGTTGATCGCGGGGCCCTCGGGCGCGGCGCGGTTGAGCACGCTCACAACCGTGCCCCCGAACCGGTGCCCACCCCGGCCTGCGCCATCGTCGGTGCCTGCGCGCGTGAGCGCGCCCCGACCACGTAGCCCACGCAGCCCGCCACCGTGAACAGCGGCTGTCCTTTGGCCGCGGCATCCAGGCCGGACGGCACCACCAGGATCGCCGAGTGCCCCTGCCCCGCCCGCAGTTGCGCCGGCAGCCGCTCGAGCCGTTGCGCAACAACGTAGAAGAGCGCTCCGAGCGCGCCCTGGATCGCGCCCGGCGCTGGGGCGCGCGCCTCCCGTCCCCCCTCGATGACCGCCAGCCGAGCGTGTGCAGCCGGCCAGCCGATGAGGTCGCGGGAGATGTCCTGGGCGCGGCGGGCGCCGGGCAGCAAGAGGCGGCAGCCGCCCGAACACGCGAGCGCGAACGTGAGCGACGCCGCGGCGCGAACGGCCGCGTCGAGGTGGCGAAGCGCCATCCCCACCGGCTCCGGTCCGCGTGCGTCGAGCACGACCAGCGGCACGGTGTCGCCGGCGACGCGCAGCTTGCGCTCAAGCAGCCCGGCTCCTCGAGCCAGCGACGGCCAGTGGATGCGCGAGGCGGGCGTCCCGGGCACGTACGCGCGCAGCCCGTCGACCTCGATCGCGGCCAGCACGTCGGCGCGGGCGCGCTCGCTGCCCACGCTGAAGGAACCCTGGCCGCGCAGGAAGCGGACCGGCTCGGTCCGCGGCAGCACCAGCACCTCCTGCGGCGCCTGGGAGCTCGTGCACAGCGCCCGCGCCAGCTCGAGCGGGTCGTGAACCGCGATCACGGGCGGCGGTAGCGTGCGCAGGCCGCGGCGCTCGAAGCGCGTCAGCACTTTGATGTCGGCCGCCCGACCGCGCGGCACGTCCATCATCTCGCCTGCGACGGGATCGTGGATCTTGCCCAGGGGGAGTCCCAGCCACCCGCCCTCGACCACGAGCCTGGCCTCGAGCGGTTCGCCCTCGACCACCCGGTCGGCGAACAGCTGCCGGCGGATGGACGCTCCTTGGGCGGTGAGCACGGTCCAGGCCGCCGCCGCGACGCCGACGGCGGCAAGGGCGAGACCCACCACCAGCAGCGGACGAGTGCCGAACGCCAGCGCGATCACGATCCCGACCCCGCCTGCCAGTGCGGTACCCGCCGCCCGCTCCAGCCGCAGCGTCGATCGCTTGGGCCGATTCACAATGCCCTGACCGAAGCGATCGCGTTGGCGATCACGTCGCCGGCGACCGCGCGCGGGAACTCGGGCGCCAGCACGAGGCGATGCGCGAGCACCGCCTCCGCCAGCACCTGCACGTCGTCGGGCAGGGCGTGATCGCGCCGCTCCATCATCGCCCGCGTCTTGGCGGCTCGCAACAGCATCAGCCCCGCGCGGGGGCTCGCGCCAAGGTCAACGCGGGGATCCTCCCGCGTGCGCCACAGCAGCCGCACCACGTAGTCGCGCAGCGCGGCCGAGGCGTGGATGCTCCCGGCGGCGTCCTGGGCTCGCAGCACCTCGGCGGCGCTGGCGACCGGCTCCAGCGATGTGACGCGGTCGCCGGTCTCGTGGTGGCCCAGCATGGAGGCCTCGTCGGCAGGTTCCGGATACCCCAGCGAGATGCGGATCATGAAGCGGTCGACCTGGGCCTCGGGCAACGGGTAGGTGCCCTCGTACTCGATCGGGTTCTGGGTGGCTAGCACCATGAACGGCCGCGCGAGCTCGTGCGTGGTCACGTCGACCGTGACGGAGCGCTCCTGCATGCACTGCAGCAGGCCCGATTGGGTCTTGGGCGAGGCGCGGTTGATCTCGTCGACCAGCACCACGTTGGCGAACACCGGACCGGGCCGAAACTCGAACTGATGCTCTCGCTGGTCGTACACGTTGGCGCCGACCACATCGGCTGGGAGCAGGTCGGGCGTGCACTGTATGCGCGCGAACTGGCAGTCGATCGAGCGCGCGAGCGCGCGCGCCAGGGCGGTCTTGCCCACGCCGGGATAGTCCTCGACCAGTACGTGTCCCTCGGCCAGCATGGCGACCAGCAGCTGGTCGAGCGTCTCCGCGCGAATCTGCACGGCCGCGGAGACGTTGGCGGCGATTCGCCGCGCTAGCGCGGTCGCGGCCTCAAGCTCCTGCGGCAGCGCCTGAGCCGGTTCTGACGGCTCCATCGTGCTCCCCTTCTGTCTCCGATTCGCCCGCGCCTTTCTGCGGTCGGGCTCGCAGCCGCTGCACCGCGTCGAGCACGGCCCCGGCCACCTCCTGCTTGTGCGATCGCCGCACCTGGGTGCGTCCGCCGTCGGCGGTCACGATCGTGACCTCGTTCTGCTCCGCGTCAAAGCCGATCCCGGTTCGCGCCACGTCGTTTACGACCACCGCATCGACGCCTTTCTTCCCGAGCTTCTCCACCCCGTAGGCGACCGCGTCGGGGCCGTGCTCGGCGGCGAAGGCGACCAGGACCTGGCCGGGTCTGCGCCGCTTTGCGAGGCCGGCGATGACATCGGCGTTCAGGGTCAGCTCAAGCGGCTCGGGCGGCGCCGGCGGGTCGCCCTTCTTGAGCTTGGCCGCGCGCGGGTGAGCGGGGCGGAAGTCCGCCACCGCGGCGGCCATGAGCACCACGTCGCAATCGGCGAACACGCGCTCGCAGGCGTCTTTGAGCTCGGCCGCGGTCTCCACCCTCACCGTGGCCACGCCCGGCGGCTCGGGGACACTGGTGTTGGCGGCGACCACCGTCACGCCGGCGCCGCGGGCCGCCGCCTCGGCGGCGAGCGCGAAGCCCATCCGACCTGAGGAGCGGTTGCCGATGTAGCGCACCGGATCGATCGGCTCGCGCGTACCGCCGGCGGTCACCAGCACCCGCACTCCCCTCAGTGTCTGCGCGCCGTGCAGCAACCGATCACAGACCGCGAGCAGCTGCTCCGGCTCGGGCAGGCGACCGACCCCGTATTCGCCATGGGAGGCGAGCTCGCCCTCGTGCGGCGGCACGACGGTGATTCCCCTCTGACGCAGCGTGTCGAGATTTGCCTGCGTGGCCGGATGGGCGTACATACGGTCGTTCATCGCGGGCGCCACCACCACCGGGCAGGCGGCAGCGAGCGCGGCAGCCGTGAGCAGGTTGTCGGCCTGGCCGTTTGCCAGCTTGGCGATCGTGTTGGCGCTGGCCGGCGCGATCAGATAGAGCTCCGCGCGCTGCACCAGCGCCAGATGGCTGATCGGCGTCCGCTCCGCCGGCGGCTCGCCCGGATAGCGACCACGGTCGGGATCGGGCTCGAATTCGTCGACCAGCACGGGCGCTCCGGTCAGCGCCTGAAAGGACGCCGCGCCGACGAACTTCAGGCTCGCCGGCGTCTGGATCACGCGTACCGCGTGACCCCGTTTGACGGCCAGCCGCGCCGTGAGCAGCGCCTTATATGCCGCGACCCCGCCGCTCACGCCAAGGAGCAACCGGGCCATAGCTGGGCCTCCTACCTGTAGTGGTACTTGAGCTTGCCCTGAGCGACCTCTTCGAGCGCGATCGTCAGGTAGTTCTTGGAGTGCGTCTCGACCATCGGCGGCGGGAACTCGTCAAACGTGCCCTCGCCGAGGTTGTGGTAGTAGGAGTTGATCTGACGGGCTCGCTTGGCCGCCACGATCACGCTTGCGTAGTCGGAGTCGACGTTCTCAAGCAGCTTGTCGATGCGCGGAGAGATCAAAGCTTGGTCTTCCTTTTGGTCGGGTGCTGGGAAGCTTAGCGGCCGCTTTTGGGCGTGGATCCAGCTCAAGTGCTCCCTAACGCACTGCGCACGATCTCGACCAGCTGCTCGGTCGCCTGCTCGAGTCGGTCGTTGACGACCACGTAACCAAATTCGGCGCGGGATTTGATCTCCTCCCCGGCCGTCTGGAGGCGACTGTCGACCTGGGCCGGGGTATCCGTGCCACGCCCCACCAGGCGGGCTCGCAGCGCCTCGAGCGAGGGCGGCGCGATGAACACGGTCGTCGCTGCGGGCACCGCCTCACGCACCTGTCTGGCGCCCTGGACCTCGATCTCGAGCACCACGGGCACCCCCTGCTCCAGCCTCCGCTCGAGCTCGGAGCGCAGCGTGCCGTAGCGGTTGCCGGCGTAGCTCGCATGCTCTACGAAGGCCCCTTCGGCCAGCAGCCGGTCGAACTCCTCGTCGTTGAGGAAGTGGTAGTCGACGCCTTCGCGTTCGCCCGGGCGCGGCTCTCGGGTGGTGGCCGAGACCGACAGTTCGAGCTCGGGAATGCGCTCGCACAGGCCACGGATCAGCGTTCCCTTGCCGACCCCGGAGGGCCCGGTGATCACGATCACCCTGGACACTCGAGCCTGCTGTCCGAGCGGCGGCGAAGCGCGGCGCTAGCGCCGGCGCATGAACTCGACGAGCTCCGTGCGCTGGCGTTGCGAGAGGCCGCCGATCGTCTTGCTCGGCGAGATCCGGCACTGGGCCAGGATCTTGTTGACCTTCACGCGCCCGTACTTGGGAACCGCGAGCAGCAGATCGAAGACCTTGGCGGTCTCCAGGTAGTCGGGCGGCTCGAGCAAAAGCTCGTGAATCGGCTGCCTGCCGGCCTTCAGATCGCGCTTCAGCCGTGCCCTACGCGTGCGGATGTCGTTGGCCCGCTGAAGCGCCTCCATGCGCTGCACGAGCGAGCGCTCGGGGGCAAGAACGGCTTTGGCGAGCGGCTCACTGACCGGCGGCATCGGCGGCGACTATACATCTTGGGCGGTTTCGATCAACCCTAATTAGGGCAATTTGCCTGGGCCTCAGGTTGAGGTTGAGCGATATCGAGCCAGGTTGCGAGAATGGTCGAGCTTTGCAGGGGTTTTTGTCTTGTTATGTACCAACACCGCCTTTCAGCGCGTGGAAAAAGTCGCAGTTTGCGGGATCTCTTGGGTCGAGACGCGCAGCGATCCCACCTCCGCAGCGATGCGCGACGCGGCGGCGGGGTCGCGAAAGCTTTCTGAGCCGACCGCGACCAAATTCGCCCCCGCGCGCCGCAGATCGAGTGCGTGTTGACCGCTTTGGACGCCCCCCATGCCGATGATTGGCAGTGTGATGGCGGCGCGCACGGCGTAAACCTGCGCGAGCGCGACCGCGCGGATCGCCGGTCCGGAGACTCCGCCCGTAACGCCACCCAGCCAGGGCTCGGTGGAGCCCGGGGAGAGCGCCATGCCGCGCAGCGTGTTGATCAAGGAGACCGCGTCGGCCCCGGCCTCCTCGGCTGCCCGGGCCGTGGCGGCGACATCGGTCGTGTTGGGCGTCAGCTTCACGATCAAAGGCTTGTCGCTCAGCGGACGCACCCGCGCGACCAGGCTGTTGAGCGCACGCGGGACCGCGCCAATATCGAGCCCGGTCTTGACGTTGGGGCAGGACACGTTCAGCTCGAGCGCCGCCACCTCCTCGCGTCCGGCGAGCGCCTCGACCAGCAGCACAAATTCACGAAGGCTCGAGCCCATCACGTTCACGATCAGCGGTAGCGGCAGCTCTCGCAGTTCGGGCAGGTCGCGCTCGAGAAAGCCCGGCAGCCCCTTGTTCGGCAACCCGATCGAGTTCAGCAGCCCGCCGGGGAGCTCCCACAGCCGTGGCGGCGGGTTACCGGGTCGTGCTGCGAGCGTGACCGTCTTGGTCACGAAGGCCGCGAAGGGAATGCGCCGGAGCAACTCGTCGCCAAAGGCGCGGCGGGCCGCGATCGCGTCGAAGGTGCCGGAGGCGTTGATGATCGGGTGGGCGAGCCTGAGGCCGCAGAAGGCCACGCCGCCGCATTCGTCCGCGGCGCTCACCGGATGACCGCCTCCAGCTCTGCGGCGTCGAGCACCGGCCCGTCCACGCACAGCCGCACGTAGCCGCTCCTGGTTGGGGCCACGCAGCCGAAACAGGCGCCGTAGCCACAGGCCATCGGCGCCTCGAGCGCCAGCTGGGCGGGGACTGCGGCGTCAGCGCAGAGAGCGCGGACCGCCTCCAGCATCGCCGGCGGCCCGCAGGCGTATACCTCGATCTGCGCTGCGCGCTCGAGCTCTCCGATGAGCAGCTCGGTCACGGGGCCATGGTGGCCCGCCGAGCCGTCGTCGGTCGCCAGCACCGGCTCGGACAGCACTGCGGCGCCACGAGCGTGGGCGTGGTCGCGAAAACCCACCAGCACCGGGATCGAGGGGCCGAGCTGGTCCTGCCAGATCGCCAGTGGCGCGATGCCGACGCCGCCGCCGACGAGCAGCGGCGCGCGCCCTTCTCGCGGCGGGCGAAAGCCCGAGCCCAGCGGTCCCAGGAGGTTCAGTTGATCCCCTGGGCCGAGCTCGCAAAGCCGGCGCGTGCCTGGTCCGACCACCTCCAACAGGAAGTGGAGCTCGTGGCTTCCGCCCGGCGCCCGCAGAACGCTGAAAGCGCGGGCGAGAAAGGGACGCTCGCCCTCGCCCCCGCCCCACCGCTCAGGCGCTGAGAGCATGTAGAACTGCCCTGCAGCGGGCTGGGGTCCGAGCGGGTCGTGCGCGCGCAGGACGGTGTAGGCGCCGAACTGTTCGCGCGCGGTCACGACCGCCGTGCGGCGCCCGAAGGGAGCTAGAACGCGGTCGGTCCTCAACTCGCGTTCGCCACTGCCGCCTCTTTCTGCGACCGCCGGGCGCCGTGGATCTCCTGCAGGGAGCGGACCTCGGGGGCGCCCCGGCGCGCCGCGGCGATCGCCCGCGCAGCGGCCATCCCTCCGGACATCGTGGTGATACACGGGATCCGCCGTGCGACCGCGGCGCTGCGGATCTCGTATCCGTCCGTGCGGGCGCCGGTCCCGACCGGGGTGTTGATGACCAGGTCGACCTCGCCCTGCTCGATCCAGTCAACGACGTGCGGGGAACCCTCGCCGATCTTGTTGATCGTCTCCACCGGGATTCCCATCCTGCGGATCGCCTGCGCGGTGCCGCGCGTCGCGACGATCTTGAACGACAGGTCGTGCAACATGCAGGCCACGCCCGTCGCGGCCGCTTTGTCCGTGTCGGTCACGGTGATGAAGGCCGTCCCGGTCAGCGGCAGGTTCGCGCCGGCGGCGGCTTGCGCCTTGGCGAACGCGGTTGGGAAGTCCTCGGCGATGCCCATCACCTCGCCCGTGGAGCGCATTTCGGGTCCCAGCAGCGAGTCGGCGCCGGCAAACCGGTCGAACGGCAGCACCACCTCCTTGACGCAGACGTGACCGTTGCGCGTGTCCCCGGGCAGGTTGAGGTCCGCGATCCGTTCGCCCAGCATCAGCCGGCAGGCGAGTTTCGCGATCGGCACTCCGATCGACTTGGAGACGAACGGGACGGTGCGGGAGGCGCGCGGGTTTGCCTCGATCACGTACAGCGACTCGCCGTGGATCGCGAACTGCACGTTCAGCAGCCCCACCACCCCGAGCGCCAGCGCGATCCCTGCGGTCTGGGCGCGAATCTGCTCGAGCATCTCGTCCCCCAGCCCGTGCGGCGGCAGCACGCAGGCGGAGTCGCCGGAGTGGATCCCGGCCTCCTCGACGTGCTGCATGATGCCCGCTATCCAGACCTCGCCGCCGCCGCGGGCTGCGGTGTCGCCGTCGCACAACGCGTCGACATCGACCTCGATCGAGTCCTCGAGGAAGCGGTCGAGGTAGATCATCCGCCCCGGCTCCGGCTCCGCGCGCTCGAGGTAAAGCTCCAAGCCGGCGCGCGAGTACACGATCTCCATCGCCCGGCCGCCAAGCACGTAGCTCGGTCGCACGAGCAGCGGGAAGCCGACTTCCTCGGCCTTGGCGAGCGCCTCCTGCACCGAGCGTGCGCTCGCGTAGGGGGGCGCCTTGTAGCCGAGTCGGTCGAGCAGGGGGCCAAAGCGCGAGCGGTCCTCGGCCAGGTCGATCGCCTCCACGCTCGTGCCGAGGATCGGCACGCCCTGTGCGTGCAGGCCCGCGGCCAGCTTGAGCGGCGTCTGGCCGCCGAACTGCACCACCACTCCCTCCAGATTTGTCTCGGCCTCGCACACCGCCAGCACGTGCTCGAGCGTCAGCGGTTCGAAGTACAGCCGGTCCGAGGTGTCGTAGTCCGTGGAGACCGTCTCCGGATTGCAGTTGACCATCACCGCGTCGCGGCCCGCCTCCCGCACGGTCTGCGCCGCGTGCACGCAGCAGTAGTCGAACTCGATGCCCTGGCCGATGCGGTTGGGCCCCGAACCGAGAATCACCACGGCGGAGCGGTCGGTCCGCGCGAGTTCGTCGTCCTCGTCTGCGGCGCTGCGCTCGAAGCTCGAGTAGTAGTACGGGGTGCGGGCCGCGAACTCCGCGGCGCAGGTATCGACCGACTTGAAGGTGCGCGCGCCCACTTCCTGGGCCTGCGAGTCTGCGACCAGCTCCGAGAACTCATTCAAGAACCAGCGGTGAACACTCGTGCGCTGATGGAGCTCCTCGACCGTGACTCCCCGGCGCAGGGCTTCGAGCAGGCAGTCGAAGCGCTCCGACCCGGGCTGGGAGGCGGCGTCGAGCAGCTCATCCGTGTCCACAGGGAAGCGGGGCTTTGAATCGAGCTCGCGTGAGCGCAGCGCCTTGGCGAACGCCTGTTTGAAGGTGCGGCCGATCGCCATCGCCTCGCCCACCGACTTCATGTGCGTGGTCAACCCCGGCTCGGCGCCGGGGAACTTCTCGAACGCGAACCGCGGCCACTTGATCACGCAGTAGTCGAGCGCCGGTTCGAAGCTTGCCGGCGTCGCCGTGGTGATGTCGTTGGGGATCTCCTGGAGGTTGTAGCCCACCGCTAGGCGCGCCGCGATCTTGGCGATCGGGAAGCCGGTGGCCTTGCTCGCCAGCGCGCTCGAGCGCGAGACGCGCGGGTTCATCTCGATCACCACGATCTCGTCGGTTTCCGGGTTGACCGCGAACTGCACGTTGGAGCCGCCCGTCTGCACCCCCACGGCGCGGATCACGGCGATGGCCTGATCCCGCAGCTCCTGGTAGACCCGGTCGGTGAGCGTCTGCTGCGGCGCGACGCACACGCTGTCGCCGGTGTGCACCCCCATCGGGTCGATGTTCTCGATCGAGCAGATGATCACCACGTTGTCGGCTCCGTCACGCATCACCTCGAGCTCGAACTCGCCCCACCCGAGCACAGACTCCTCGAGCAGCACCTGGCCGATCGGTGAGGCGCTGAGTCCGCGCCCCACCACCTTTTCAAGCTGCTGCTCGGTGGCGACAACGCCGCCGCCGGTGCCGCCGAGCGTGAAGGCCGGGCGCACGATGAACGGCAGGCCGACGAAATCAAGCGCCTGGCGGGCGTCTTCGATCGAGCGGGCGATCGTCGAGCGCGGGACCCGCAGCCCCGCCGCCATCATCGTCTCGCGGAAGCGCTCGCGGTCCTCGGCGCGGCCGATCGCCTCGTAATCGGCGCCGATCAGCTCCACGCCGTAGCGTTCGAGCACCCCGAGCTCGTGCAGCTTCCTGGACAAGTTCAGCGCGGTCTGTCCACCGAGCGTGGGCAAAAGGGCGTCGGGACGTTCGCGCTCGATCACCTGGGCGACCGGTCCGGGTTGGAGCGGCTCGATGTAGGTCGCGGTCGCCAGCTCGGGGTCGGTCATGATCGTCGCCGGATTGGAGTTGACGAGCACGACCTCGTAGCCCTCGCTCATCAACACGCGACACGCCTGCGTGCCCGAGTAGTCGAATTCAGCGGCCTGTCCGATCACGATCGGACCCGACCCGATCAGCAGGATCTTTTCGATGTCGTCCCTACGCGGCACGGGCCTGAGCCTCTGAGACGAAGCGGTCGAACAGGTGCAGCGCGTCGTGGGGCCCGGGTCCGGCCTCCGGGTGGTACTGGACAGTCGCGCCGGGCACGTCGCACAGCGCAAGCCCCTCGACGGTGCGGTCGTACAGGTTGATGTGGGTCAACTCGGCATCCCCGTAGTCGGTCTGCCACCGCACCGCCTCGTCCGCAGAGATGGTCGGCGAGCCGTCGGGACCCACCACCGCGAAACCGTGGTTCTGGCTGGTGATCTCGACGATCCCCGTTGTCAGGTCCTTGACCGGGTGATTGGCGCCGTGGTGGCCGAAAGGCAGCTTGTAGGTCTGAAGCCCGACCGCCCGGCACAGCAGCTGATGGCCCAGGCAGATCCCATACACCGGGCGGCGCCCAATCACCTCCCGCACGGTCTCGACGATGTAGTCGAGCGCCCCCGGGTCGCCGGGGCCATTGGCGAGGAAGACCGCGTCGGGGTCGTTGGCGAGCAGCTCGCGCGCGCTCGCGCTGCAGGGAAGGAGCTCGACCGTCGCGCCCCGGGCGCGCAGGTTCTTGATGATCGAGCGCTTGACGCCGGTGTCGAGTAGCGCGATGCGAGGACCCCCGCCGCCATCGAGGATGGCGCGCTCTGGCACGGTCACCTCGCGAACCAGATCCCGGCCGGACATCCCCGGCTCGGCCTCGATCAGCCCGCCGGCCTCGCCTTCAGAGATGCGGGCCGGAAACAGTCCCCCGCGCATCGCCCCTCGCTCGCGAATGTGGCGCACCAGCGCGCGCGTGTCGAGCTCGGTGATGCCCGGCACGCCGTGTGCCGCCAGCCACGAGAGCCATCCCGCTTCGGCGCCCGGCGCGTCCGTGCGGTCGACGGCCGCTCGCATGATCGCGGCGCGGGCGTGGACGGCATCGGATTCCATGGCCTCCTGGGAGACACCGTAGTTACCCACCTGGGGGTGGGTGAAGACGAGCAGCTGCCCCGCATAGCTGGGGTCGGTGACCGCCTCCTGGTAGCCCGACATCGAGGTCGTGAAGACGATCTCGCCCACCGCGTGCTCGTCCGCCGCACACGCGAGCCCGTCAAAGCGAGCGCCGTCCTCGAGCAGGACGTATGCGGACTCGCGCGCCGACATCCCTATCGCGAGCCGGCCACCGTCGCGGCCTCGGCCAGCGCCGGGGCCCTGAACGCCACCGCCCCGCCGGCGACCGTCAGCTGCACGCGTCCGCGCAGCGTCTGCCCGTGGAAGCAGCAGTTCTCCGAGCGGCTCACGTAGCCGCGCGCGCCTACTTCGAAGCTCGCCTCGAGGTCGACCAGGCACAGGTTGGCCGGTTGCTCGGCTGCGATGCTCGGCGTCGGCAGTTCCAACAGGGCCGCGCCCGCGGTCATGCGCTCGACCAGCGTGGCGAGCTTGAGCTCGCCGGGCGCCACCAGGTGCGTGTAGAGCGCCGCAAACGCCGTCTCGAGCCCGGTGGTGCCCATTGGCGCCTGCTCGAACGGAACCTCCTTCTCGTGCGTGGCATGGGGCGCGTGGTCGGTCGCGACGCAGTCGATGAGGCCGCTTCGAAGGGCCTCGATCAACGCTCGGCGATCCGCTTCGGTGCGCAGCGGCGGGTTCATCTTGAAGCGGCTGTCGAGGGTCAGCACGCGCTCGTCGGTGAGCGTCAGATGGTGCGGCGTGGCCTCGGCGCTCACGAGCGCGCCCTCCTGTCTGGCACGTTCGAGCGCCTCGAGCGATTGCGCGCACGAAATGTGCTGGAAGTGCACGCGCCCGTTCTCGTAGAGGGCAAGCGCCGCGTCCCGCGCGATCATCGTCGATTCCGAGACCGCCGGAATCCCGGCGAGCCCGAGCCGGGCCGACACCGCGCCTTCGTGCATCGCCCCGCCTGCGGACAGGGCCGGATCTTCCTCGTGCAGGGCCAGCACGCCGCCGCACAGGCGCTGGTACTGGAGCGCCTTGCGCAGCATCCCCGCCGAGACCAGCGGCTTTCCGTCATCGGTGAATCCGAGCGCACCGGCATCGCGCAGCTCCGCCATCTCGGTCAGCTCGGCTCCGGCGAGACCGCGGGTGATCGCCGCGACAAAGCCGACCGGCACGCGCGCCTGACGGTTGGCCATCTCTGTCAGCGAGCCCAGCACCGACGCGTCGTCGATCGCCGGGTCGGTGTTCGGCATCGCCACCAGCGCGCAGAACCCGCCGGCCGCAGCCGCCGCCGTGCCCGTGGCGATCGTCTCCTTGTACTCCTGACCTGGGGTCCGCAGATGCACGTGGGGGTCGACGAAGGCGGGGAACGCGTGCTTGCCCGCCGCCTCGATCAGCTCCGCACGCTCCGGGCGCGCGATCGTGCCCGCCTCGCCGATCTCGGCGATGTGCCCGTCGCGGATCAAAAGGTCGTGGGGGCCGTCGATGCCCGAGCGCGGATCGAGCGCGTGGGCGCCACGAATCAGCAGCTCGGCCGGCTCGGCGGCGCGCTGGAAGAGGCGCGTCTCGATCATGCCACCGCCTCCAGCGCCGGCGAGCCCATCAGCAGCTCGTACAGGACCGCCATCCGCACCGCCACCCCGGCTTTGACCTGCTCGGAGATCAGCGCTCGCGGCGAATCGATCGCGTCGGCCGAGAGCTCCACGCCGCGGTTTACCGGTCCCGGATGCATCAGCAGTTGCCGGGCGTGCAGGTGGGTGGAGGTGATCTGGTAGCGCTGGGCGTACTCGCGCAGCGAGGGCACGAATGCGGCCTGCATGCGCTCCTGCTGCATCCGCAGCACGTACACCACGTCGGCTTCGCCCAGGCGGTCAAGCGTGGGCGTGGCCTCGCAGCCGAGGGCCTCGATCTCGCGCGGGATCAGGGTTGGCGGCCCGCACACGGTCACACGGGCGCCCATCCGCCCCAGCGCGAGGATGTTCGAACGCGCCACGCGCGAGTGGAGCACGTCGCCCACGATCCAGATGTTGGCCCCGTCGAGTGCGCCCAGCCTGCGCCGCAGGGCGAAGACGTCCAGCAGCGCCTGGGTGGGGTGCTCGTGCTTGCCGTCGCCTGCATTGATCACCGAAGCTGGCGTCCATTTGGCGACGAGCGAGGCCGCGCCGACGTGCGGCGAGCGGATAACGATCGCCGCCGGGTCGTAGGCCGAGAGGGTCTGCACGGTGTCCTTGAGCGACTCCCCCTTCTCGACGCTCGAACCGATCGAACGCACGCTCACCACGTCCGCCGAGAGCCGTTTGGCCGCCAGCTCAAACGAGGAACTGGTGCGCGTGCTGGCCTCGTAGAACAGGTTCACCACGGTGCGACCGCGCAGCGCTGGAACTTTCTTGATCTCGCGTCCCGACACCTCGGCGAAAGTCTCCGCGCGATCGAGGATGCGCTCGATGCCGGCGCGATCGAGGTCCTCGATCGAGAGCAGGTGTCTTCCCAGCCGGCCTCTCACAGCTCCACGCCTCCCGCCGTCCGGGGCCGCTCAAGCGCCGGCCCGATCGTCACCTCGTCGACCCCGTCGAGCTCCTCGACATGGACGTTGACCCGCTGGCGCTGCGATGTGGGCAGGTTCTTGCCCACGTAATCCGGTCGGATCGGCAGCTCCCGGTGACCACGATCGATCATCACCGCGAGCTGGATGCGGGCGGGCCGGCCGTAGTCGAAGATCGCATCTATTGCCGCGCGCACGGTCCGGCCCGTATAGAGCACGTCGTCGACGATCACGATCGTGCGGCCATCGAGTGGGAATTCGAGCTGGGTCGAATGCACCACCGGGGCGCTCGGGCGCATCCCCAGGTCGTCGCGGTAGAAGGCGATGTCAAGCTCGCCGAGCGGGACCTCGGTGTCGAGCAGCTCGGCGGTCAGGGCGTGCAGGCGGTGGGCCAGGATCGCGCCGCGACGGTGGATACCCACCAGGGCGACGCTGTCGCCGCTCAGGTCTTCCCCAACGGCGCGTTGCCCGGAGGGATTCTTCTCGACGATCTCATGCGCGATCCGCACGAGTGCGCGGCGCATGGCCTCGCCATCGAGCACTGATGTGGCGGCATCCATCGACAAGCTCCTTCCTGGCCTCTCCGGACCTGGTTAAAGGCGCTGAAACTCCGTGCAGCGTAGCAATGGGGGCGGCGGGACTTAGCGGGCCGCCCGCCGGATTAGCGGGCCGCCCGCGCTTAGCGGGCCGCCCGCGCTTAGCGGGCCGCCCGCCGGATCACTTCCCACGCGCGCGCGACGTCGGCCTCGGTCGTCCGCCCGCTGCCGACCGCGAGGCGCAGCACGTACCGCCCACCCAGGCGGGTGCCGGAGATGAAGATCTCGCCGCTTGCGTTCACGCGCTCGAGCAGCGCCTCGTTTTCGGCGTCGCCGCCGTCAAGCCGGAAGCACACGACCGAGAACGATCGCGGTGCGCAGAGCTCCCAGCCCGGCTCGGCGCCCACCCATCGCTCGAACTCTGCCGCCTGGCGGACACTGTCGCGAATCCGCGTCGAGAGTCCCTCGCGCCCATAGCAGCGCAGCACTGCCCACAGCTTGAGCGCGCGGAACGTGCGCCCGAGCTCCGGGCTGTACTCGCTGTGGCTGACGACGGCGTCGGCCGTGCGCAGGTAGTCGGGAATGAGACTGAACGCCGCGCGCAAGTCGTCGGGCCGGCGGGTCCAGAGGGCAGAACAGCCCTGCGGCGTCTGAAGCCACTTGTGCGGGTTGACGACCAGTGAGTCGGCACGCTCGACGCCCTCGAAGGCCCACCGGAATTCGGGACACACCATCGCGGCGCCCGCGTATGCCGCATCGACATGCAGCCACACCCCAACGGCGGCACAGGCGTCCGCGATCGCCGGGACGGGGTCGACGGACGTGGAGGAGGTCGTCCCGACGGTGGCGACGACGGCGCAGGCGCCATCAAGGTGCAGCGCGTCCGCGCGCAGGCGGAAGTCATCGTCGACCGGTGTCTTGCGCGCCTCCAGACCCAGCAAGCGGCAGGCCTTGTCGACCGAGGAGTGCGCCTGCTCGGAGCAGGCCACGATCCGGTCCCCGGGCCGCGCCTCTCGCGCCGCCGCGAGCGCCACCAGGGTTGCGATCGAGGCCCCCTGCTCGAGCTGCCCGTGCCAGTCGCCCGGCAGGCCGAGCAGCTCCGCGAGCCAGCCCGTCGTGACCTCCTCGAGCTCCTGCAGCGCCGGTGAGGTACGCCACAAGAGCCCGACGTTGTTGAGCGCCGACGCCAGCAGCTCGGCGAGGATGCCCGGTTCTGACCCGGTGGTCGCGAAATACGCGAAGAAACGGGGGTGCTGCCAGTGAGTCACCGCCGGGAGCACGAGCGCGTCGAGGTCGTCCAGCACCCTCGTGAACGGTTCACCCTGCTCAGGGGGGTGCGCCGGCAGCGCCGCCCGCAGCTCCCCGGGGCTGACCCGCGCCATGACCGGCCGATCTCCGACCGTATCGAGATAGCGCTCGACCCATGCCAGCGCCGCCAACCCGTCCTCGTGGAACGTCATGCCTCGGGCGTGGGCGTCCCGGGAAGCGCCGGTGCCTCGGCGCGGCGCCGGTAGAGCAGGTGCCTCAACCCCACCCACTCGATCTCCCGCTCGAACACGAACCCAGTCTTCTCCATCACGCGCCAGGACGCCACGTTATGGGGCAGCGTGTAGGCGATTACCTCCGCGAGGCCGAGGGGACCGAAGGCGACCTCGAGCGAAGCCCATGCCAGCTCGGTGGCGAGACCCTGGCGCCAGTGCTCGGGCACGATCACCCAGCCGATCTCGACCTCGTCTTTGCCCGAGGCGGTCGTCCACTGCGGGCCCCCGCGGCCCACCATTTCGCCGCTCTCACGGTCGCGCCACAACCATTGGCCGAAGCCGTGGTTCTCCCAGTGCCGGAGCTTGTCCCTCAGACCAGCCTCGCAATCAGCCGGTGTGATCGGCTCATCACGGGCCCACATCGTCGGCGTCACCCGGGGATCCATCAGCAGGCGCTCGAGCTCGGGACCGTGGTTCAGACGAATGCGTTCGGCCACCATGCGCGCGGTTTCGACCCGCTCGGGGGCGATCGGGGCGCGGCCCGATTCAGTAGCGGTCGGGTCAGAACGGTCCATCGCTCACCGCTGCAGCCGCCTCGGCACGCTGCTCGCTCCAGCGCACCAGCTCCGGAGCCCCGCGCTCGGGAAAGGGAATCTCGATCAGGTCGTAGTCGCGCGGGACGACGGTGTTGGGAAAGACCGCGCGCGCTTCGCCGCGCAGCACGCCGACCGCATAGCGAGTCGAGAAGTGCGTCAACGCCAGCAGCGTGACCTCGGCGTCGCGCGCCACCTGCGCTGCCTGGGCCGCGGTCGCGTGGCCGGTCTCGGCCGCGCGGTCGCGCTCCTCTTCGGCAAACGTCGCCTCGTGAATCAGCAGGTCGGCCCGGTAGCTGGCCACCCGTAGCGCCTCCGACGGTGCGGTGTCCCCGGAGATCACGAGCTTTCGCCCCGGGCGCGCCGGGCCGAGCACCTGGGCCGGCGATACGCCACGGACGGTCTCACCATGTTGCACGCGCCCGAACTCGGGTCCGGGCGTCAGCCCCAACCTCACGGCTGCCTCTGGGTCAAAGACACCCGGTCGCTCGTCCTCGAACAGCACGTAGCCGACCGCGGGCGCGCGATGGGTGACCGCGACCGTCGCGATCCTGTATGCCTCGCGCTCGAGCTCCTGGCCGGGCTCAAGTTCGACGAGTTCGAGCTCGAAGCGGACCCGCCCCACGGCGTTGGTGACGATCGCAAAGAGCTGGCGCAGGCCCCGGGGCCCGTAGACACGGAGCGGCCTGTCCCGCGCGCGCAGATCGAACGTCTTGAGCAACCCCGGCAGCCCCAGCCAGTGGTCGGCGTGGTAGTGGGTGAGAAAGATGTCGGAGAGGTCCGCGAGCCCGATGGTCGAGACGAGCTGGCGCTGCGTCCCCTCGCCGCAGTCGAACAGCAGCCGCTCGCCGCCTCGCCGCACCAGCAGCGCAGGCAGCCCACGGCGCGCGGTCGGAACCGATCCGGCGGTGCCGGCGAAAAAGACCGAGAGATCCACGGCGTGGAGTCTGCCAGCGCAGCCCACGCAGAGGTTCGACCGCTAACCTCCGTCCACCCAGCGCCCGTAGCTCAGGGGATAGAGCGCGCGCCTCCGGAGCGCGAGGCCGCAGGTTCGAATCCTGCCGGGCGCGCATAGCATGCGATTCCTCGCGCGAGGCATCTGCTTGGCGCCTCGTTCTTACCCCTCCGGGCACGCAGAAGGGGCCGAGTCGTAAGCCCACTCAGGATGTCTCCCTGAGCGTGTGTGTCGGGAGGGCTTGCCGATCCGACCCCTTCCTTGAGGCTAGCCCTCCGGTTCCGGATCGGCATGGGGGTCTTTTCTGCCCCACAGAGGAGAACCTTTAAGGCGATCCCGCAAAGAGCGCAGCTTTGCTAAGCCGCCGCCGAGACGTCTTTCGGATCCGACCAGCCCACCAGCCGTGCCCCGAACTCCTCTGGTTCGTCGGCGGGGTGATGCTGGATGACCTCGAAACGCAGCACGATCGTGCTCGAGCTGCGCACTGGCGTCCATTCCCACGGTTTGGCGACGGGAGAGGTCGCGGGCGTCGGGATCTCGAACTCCAGCGTGTAGTCGACGGTCAATGCGACGTTGAGCAGCGAGCTGCCGGTCGGGCTGACCCAGGCCTCGTCCACGCGGAGATTGCGTCCCCTCGTGAAGGTAAGGAAGCGCGCGGTCCGCACCTTGCCGGCCGGAAGGTCGGCGGCGATCACGGCGCCTGCGTCGGCATGAGCGACCTCCAGCAGCTTCTGCATGAGGCCCTGTTCGAGGCCCGGGCTCTGCCCGATCGACTGGCGCCAGCCGCTGGCGAGCTCGCGCACTCGCGGGGTCTGCGCGATCAGCTGCCCGAGCTCGAAACTCAGCTTCACCCGACCGGCGTGGCCGCGTTGCTCAAGCTCGGCCACCAGGTCGGCCGCGAGTTCGGGTCGGGTCCTGGTTTGCGAGAAGGCGGCGTGGGCCGCGCTGACCAGCACTACCGGCGCGCGGGTGCGCTCGAGCAGTTCGAGGATGCTTTCCCACACCATTGCCTCCCGATAGCCCTCGCCGCGGGAGTCGAAAGGACGCCAGCGGGCGGCAGCTCTCTGCAGCAGGGTCACGTGCGGCGCCGCAGGGATCGGCAGCAGCTCGCCTCCGGCCGCTCGCAGCATGCGCTCGAACTCCTCCCGGTAGTGAAGTCGCCACGGGCGCAGATCACGACTCTGCGATGCCGTCAGCCGCCGCAGCGCCTCGTGCGCGGCCACCAGCCTTTCGCGCGCCGACTGCACCGCACGTCGGTGGTTGGCCTCGGACTCGATCAGCACGACTTCGGGGACCGCGATTCGAAGACGCCGCGCGGCCGATTCGTCTCGGAGCAGTCGGCCGGCGGCGCTCTCCAGATAGCGGTCATGGCCACGAAAGACGGTCGCGTCGAGCACGACCCAGGGCACGGAATGTTCGCTGACAGCGATCGCCCAACGGTAACCACCCGGCCCCCGAGCCGCCATGGCACGAAACTCCCCGACCGAAGCGAGCGAGTATCTTGCGCCCGGTGAACAGGGTCGGGGAGGCGATCGTCAGCGCCGACGCCCGCGCGTTTTTAAAGGAGGCCTACGCGGCGCGCGCGCAGGACGACGGCTCGGGGATCGAGCACCCATTGGCTGTTGCCTGCCTGCTCCACGACGACGGGCAACCGCCGACAGTCGTGCTGGCGGGTTTGCTCCATGACCTGCTCGAGGACACGGAGGTCACGGCGGCCGAACTGCGAGACCGATTCGGTCGCGAGGTGGCAGACCTGGTGCAGGCGCTGACCCAGGATCCCGCGATCGCCGCTTACGAAAGACGTAAGGCAGCGCTGCGCGAGCAGATCGTCGCGGCCGGGCCCGAGGCCGCCACGGTGGCGCTCGCCGACAAGTGCGCAAAGGTCGAGGCCGAAGCCGAGCGGCCCGAGCAACGGCGCCTTGAGCACTACCGCGCGACGCTTCAGAGCATCGTCGAGCGTTACGGCGCCAGCCCCCTCAGCGAGCGCTTGCGCCGCGACCTCGCACGTTTCGCCGATTAGCCTTCGAGCAGCTTGCGCAAGGCCAGCGCGTTTGCCGGCGCGTACCCCTGCCAGTCGTTGTTGAAGTAGGCATATACCTCGCGTTCGCGGCGCCACTCGCGAATTCGCTGCGCCCAGGTCCGCAGCTCGGTGGCGGAGTAGTTGCCGCCGCGTCCGCGGCTTCCGTAATGGAAACGAATGAACCACCACGACGTGGTCGGCACGTGAAGCTGGAAGGCACGCTGCGGATGATCGCCGACGACGAGCGCTACGCCCTGGTCCGAGAGCGCGCTAAGTACCGCGTCATCGAACCAGCTCGCGTGGCGAAACTCGATCGCATGGCGGCCCGGCGGCAGCACGTCGAGCCATCGAGCGAGCCGCTCGTCATCGCGGTGGAAGTTCTCCGGGAGCTGCCAGAGCAGCGGTCCGAGCCTCCCCGCGGCCACCATTGGCTCGATCCGCTCGAAGAACAGCGCCATCCCGTCGCGGACCCCGATGAGCCGCTTGATGTGGGTGAGGTAGCGGCTCACCTTGACGGCGAACACGAAGGTCTCGGGCGTTTGCTGCACCCATCGCGTGACCGCCGCGGCCGTTGGCAAGCGATAGAAGGTCGCATTGATCTCGACGGTCTGAAAGCGCTCCGCGTAGAGCTCGAGCCACCGCCGCTGCGGCTCGCCTTGCGGGTAGAGCCGCCCGCGCCAATCGCGGTAATTCCATCCCGAGCAGCCGATGTGGGCCTGTCGCGGTGTCATACCGGAATCTTGTCTTCCCCGATCAGGACCGGGCGCTACTCGTGCAGCCGGAACGGCAGCCGCGCCACGATCACGTCGGTGCGGGCTTTCAGCACGGTCTCCAGGATGCGACCGCGCTGGTTGTGGAGGATCTCGTGACGCCGTTTGGCGGGAACGAGCTCAGGGATCAGCACGGTGATGACCGCATCCTCGTTCTCGACCGACTCGATGTAGTGCAGAACGCTGCGGACCAGTGACCGCTGGGGATCAAGCAGGACTTCGATCGGCACGCTCGATGACCACTCGTCCCAGGCGCGCCTGATCTCATCGCACTCATCCTCGTCTCCGGCCACCGCCACGGCGACGACGATCTCGCCCAGCGAGAGCGCGGCGCTGATCGCCTTCTCGGTCAGGAGGTTCACCGTCGAGGTCGGAACGATCACCACGCTCTCGCCCTTGCGCGGCGCGGGCGGCGTCTTGCCCAGCTTTAGCTCGGACGCGACTTCCGCGTAGTAGCCCTCGATGCGGGCGAACAGGATGATCATCGCCGGGATCGCAACCACCACCACCCAGGCTCCCGCCACGAACTTCGAGATCAGAAACACCACCACGGCGATCGCCGTCATCGCGGCGCCGGTGCCGTTCAGCCCCATGCGCACCTGCCAGCGGCGAGGCCGGTCGCGGAACCAGTGGCGCGCGAGCCCGACCTGGCTGATGGTGAAGCTGATGAAGACCCCGATCGCGTACAGCGGGATCAGGCTCTGCGTCTTCGCGTCGACGGCCAGCAACAGCAACGCGGCAGCCACCGCGAGCGCGAGCACCCCGGTGCGGTAGACCGGCCTTTCGGCGCGCAGGTAGAAGGCGTGGGGCAAGCGGTGATCGCGAGCGAGCAGGCTCATCAGTACGGGGAGACCGCCGAAGCTGGTGTTGGCGGCGAGGCCCAGGACCAGTGCCACCGAGACGGTCTGCACGTAGAACGCCCATCCGGTGCCGAAAGATGCGGCCGCGAGTTGGGCCAGGATCGTCACCCCTCCGCGGGGCACCACGTGGTGTGCGTGGACCAGCAGCGAGATCCCGATTAGCATGACCGCGAGCAGCACGCCGAGCACGATCTCGGTGCGTTGCGCGGTGCGCGGGGATCGAAAGGCCGGGGCGCCGTTGGCGATCGCCTCGACCCCCGTCACCGCCGAGCAGCCTGCCGCGAAGGCCTTCAGGATCAGCACAATCCCGATCGCCTCCGTCGCGTGCAGGGTCATGCTCGAGCCGATGTGGGCGACGGGATGGGAATGAAACGCCCCCACGGCGAGCACCGCGAGCGTGCTCACCACGAACACGGCGGCAGGGGGCATCAGCAGCTTGGCCGACTCGGTGATGCCGAATAGGTTCACGGCCGCCAGCAGCACCAGCCCGGCCAAGGCCACCAACAGCAGGTGGTGGGACAGTGCCGGAAAGGCGCTGCCGAGACTTGCCGCCCCCGCCGCCAGGCTGACCGCGACGGTAAGCACGTAGTCGACCACCAGGGAAGCCGCCGCCAGCAGCGCGAACGGACGACCGAGGTGGGACTTGGCGACCGCGTACGCGCCGCCACCGTCGGGATGGGCCGCGATCACCTGCGTGTATGAGACGATCAGCAGCGCGAGCATGCCGACGATCACCAGCGTCAGCGGCACGACGTAGCGCAGCCCCGCGGCTCCGGCGGCCACGAGCACCAGCACCATCGCCTCCGGTCCGTACGCGACGCTGGACTGGGCGTCCAGACTCAACGCGGCGAGCCCGCGGGGCACTCCCAGCTCGTGGCCCTTCTCGGAGTGCTTGCCCCGCCGGGGACCGCCGTGCCTAGCCGAAGTCGCCCCCTCGCGGACACCGGCTTCCCCGAGTGTCCGCGCGGGGGCATCCTTCGGCTTCGGCATAGCCCCTCGGAAGGCTATGCCTTAGCGAGGGGCGCCTGCAGGTCAGCTGCCTTCCGTCTTGGCTTAGCCCTCCTAGTGCTGAGGGGTTGCCGGAATGCGTCCCCGCGAGGACACTCGCGCGAGCGGTGTCCAAGCGGGGACGTTTCCGGCAGGCGTTTTACGCCAAACCGTTGGCCGCGAGGAACTTGTGCGCCACCGAGGTGGGCGGCTGCTGGTCCAGGGCGACGGCAGCGTTCATCCTGCGGATCGCATCGAGGGTCAGCAGCGAGCTGACCTTGTTCAGCGTCTGGGCGAACGCCGGCCCTTCGCTCTTCAGCAGGCTCGCCTTGACGATCGGCGCGACGTTCTGGAATCCGAACACGTTCTTCGGATCAGACAGGGTCGTGTACTTGCCCGTGGTCAGCTGCGGGTCGGTCGTGAACACGTCGGAGACCTGCACCTGGCCGGTGTCGAGCGCCTTGTACGTGAGCCCGATCGCGAGCGGCTTGAAGGTCGGGTTGATGCCATAGACCTTCTTCAGTCCGACGAGCCCCTCGTAGCGGGTGGCGAACTCGGGCGCGGCACCGAGCTTGAGCGAGTGCCCGAACTGCTTCAGCTGCGAGATCGTCGTGAGATGGTGCTTGCTCGCGAACGACTTCAGCACCCCCATCGCGTCGGTGTCGTAGAAGGGCGTCGGCTTGAGCAGCGTGAAACCGTGCTGCGACAAAAACGCCTTGGCTTCGCTGTAGGTCTGCGTCGCGCTGTGCGGTGGCTTGGTGTTCCCGGCCAGCACCGACACGATCACGCCCGTGTACTCGGGATACATCTGGATCTGCCCCGAGGTCATCGCCTTGTAGACGATCTCCGACGAGCCGATGTTCCCTTTCAGGGTGACCTTGTAGCCCTTGGCCTCGAGCGCCTGCTGGTAGAGCGACCCGAGCACGTACTCCTCGGTGAAGTTCTTGTCGCCCATCACGATCGGCGGCTTTCCGGCCCCCGGCTTGGCGCTCGAGCTCGAGCTGGAGGTGTTGGACGTGGTGTTGCCACCCGAGCTCCCGCACGCGGCGAGGGCGACCGACAGTGCCGCGCCCATCAGAACTGCGCGCAACTTGTTCACTGTTTTCTCCTTCGTCTCCTGGTTGTCATGAGTCAAACCGTCTCCGCCAGCGGCGGTCCGATGGCGTCCAGCTCCCGCGTTCCCACTTCGAGCTTCACCCCCTGGGGCGTCAGCAGTCGCTGCACGAACGCGAGCAGCAGGTCTTGCAAAAGCGCGAGCGCGGCGATGCACATCGCCGCCCCGAGCACGCCCGAGAGGTGGTAGCTGGCCTCGTTGTTGATGATGTCTCCGAGGCTTCCGCTGTAGCCGGTCAGCGCGGCGATCGTGGTGGTCGAGACGACGAACAGGGCCGCCGTGCGGATGCCGGCGAAGATCAAGGGCACTCCCAGCGGCAGCTCCACCCTGCGCAGGATCTGCCACCCGCTCAGGCCCATGCCCCGTGCGGCGTCGACCACGTCACGGTCCACGCCGTCGATCGCCACATAGGCATTAGTGATCACCGGCGGCACCGCGAGCACGATCAGCGCCAGCTCGACGTTGCGCAGTCCCAAGCCGAGAAAGGCCACCCCGATCGCCAGCACCGCGAGGCTCGGCAGTGCGCGCCAGATGTTGCCGACGTTGATCGCGACAAAGGACCCGCGGTGGATGTGCCCGAGCCACACCCCGAGCGGCAGCGCGATCACCAGCGCAACGCCGACCCCGATCGCGGCGATCTCGATCGTGCCGAGCGTCAGGTGCACCAGCGAGGGAAGCGCGGGCGCCCCGGGCACCTGGCCGTTGCGGCCGATGAACTTGAAGGCCTGAACGAAGCTGTTCATCGCGCCGCCCTGGCCCAGGGGGTCAGCGCGCGCTGCACCAGCACCAGCACGCCGTCGGCGAGCAGCGCGAGCGCGATCGCCATGCCGCCCGCCACGATCAGCTCGGTCTTGAACACCTCGTTGGAGATCGCCTGCAGGATCGGCGCGCCGAGTCCCTCGTTATCGATCAAGGCGGCCACCGTCGCCAGCGAGATCACGGTGACCGTGGCGATCCGCACGCCGGCGATGATCGCGGGCAGCGCGAGCGGCAGGTCGACCCGCAAGAGCGTGCGCATCGGTCCCATGCCCATCCCCGCGGCCGCGTCTCGCACCTCCACGGGCACCTCGCGCAGGCCGGTGAGCGTGTTGCGGAACATGATCAGCAGCGTGTAGGAGACGAGTGCGACCTCGGCCGTGGTGCGGCTGAGACCAAGCCCCGGCACGCCCACCAGCAGCTCGAACAGCGCCAGCGACGGGATCGTGTACATGATCGAGGTGATGATCACCACGGGGCGCTCGACCCAGCCCCGGCGGTGGGCGACCAGCGCCAGGCTGGTGGAAATCGCGAAGCCGATGCCGACGGCGATCACGGTCAGCACCAGGTGTTGGCGCAACGCCGGCCACAGCACGCTGCTCCAGTTCTGCGAAACCCAGCCCGAGCAGAACAGCCGGTTGGCGCGCTCGCAGGCGTAGGCCGAACTCGAGCCGCCGAAGTTCGGGATCACCGGGCCGTGCCCGGCGGCGAAGACGATCATGACAGCGCCTTCTCCGCGGAAGACGACCGCGAGTCGGCAGCCGCCAGCGCCCCGTTCTTGAGCAGCCCGCCGAGCAGCTCGAGCGTGACCGAGCCCGCGAGCTGACCGTCACCGTCGACGACCCCCAGCGGCGCGCCCCCCGCGGCGAGCACCTGCGAGAGCGCGTCTCGCACGGTGCTCGTGATGGGTACGCGCCTGTCCCCCACCTCGACATTCGCTGCGTCGAGCAGCTCCACTTCCTCGAGCGTCGCCAAGCCCAGCCGTTTCAAGGCGCGGTCTGCGCCCACAAAGCGCGCGACGAACTCGTCGGCCGGCGCCATCAACAGGTCGGCTGGCGTGTCGTATTGCGCGAGCGTGCCTCCTTCGCGCAGGATCGCGATGCGATCGCCCATCTTGATCGCCTCGTCGATGTCGTGGGTGACGAACACGACGGTCTTGCGCAGCCGCTGCTGGAGGCGCAAGAACTCGTCCTGCAGGCGCGCCCGGTTGATCGGGTCGATCGCCCCGAAGGGCTCGTCCATCAGCATCAGCGGCGGGTCGCCCGCGAGTGCCCGCGCCACCCCAACGCGCTGGCGCTGGCCGCCCGACAGCTGGGCTGGATAGCGCCCCTCGAGCTCCTCGAGCCCGGTCAGTTCGAGCAGCTCGCGCACCCGAGCTGCGGTCCGTCCCCGCGACCAGCCGAGCAGCCGCGGCACCGTGGCAATGTTCTCGTTCACGGTCAGGTGCGGGAACAGCCCGACCTGCTGGATCACGTAGCCGATCTCGCGGCGCAACTCGGTCGGGTTGCGTCGCAGCACGCTGCGCCCGCCGATCAGGATGTCACCCGAAGTCAGGGGGATCATGCGGTTGATCAGCCGCATCGCGGTCGTCTTTCCGGATCCGGACGGACCGACGAGGATGCACACCTCGCCGGCGTCCACCTCGAGGCTGAGCTTGGACAGCGCCGGTTGTGCCTGACCGCGGTACTGCTTGGTGACCTCGACCAGGACCAGAGGCGCGGCCTGGCTACCGGCGTCCGGGTACGGCGACGGCCCCTCGCTATGGGCAGAGCTGGTTTGTGACAAGAGAAGAAACCGCCCGGTTGGCTCCGCTCAGGCTACCGGGTAGCAGGAACGGACTGAGGGAAAGGCTACGATCGAGATCTGTTGAGCGAGCAAGCAATGCCCTGTAGCCGCTCGCGGCAGCTGCTGATCCTCGCCGTCTGCTGCCTGAGCCTGCTGATCGTCGGCCTCGACACGACGATCGTCAATGTCGCCCTGCCGGCGATCCGCCGAGACCTCCATTCCTCCATCAGCGGCCTGCAATGGACGGTCGACGCATACACGCTCGTGCTTGCGAGCCTGCTCATGGTGATGGGCTCGACCGCCGACCGCATCGGCCGCCGGCGTGTGTTCCAGACCGGGCTCTTGATCTTCTCGATCGGGTCGCTGCTCTGTGGCCTCGCCCAGAGCCTGCCGATGCTGATCGCCTTCCGCGTGCTGCAGGCAATCGGCGGCTCGATGCTCAACCCGGTGGCGATGTCGATCATCCGCAACGTCTTTCAGGACCCGCGCGAGCGGGCCCAAGCGATCGGCATCTGGGGTGCGGTATTCGGGCTGAGCATGGCGCTCGGCCCGGTACTCGGCGGGGTGCTGGTGGACAGCGTCTCCTGGCGGGCCGTGTTCTGGGTCAACGTGCCGATCGGGGCCGTCGCGATCGCGCTCACGGCCGCGTTCGTGCCCGAGTCAAAGGCCGAGAAGCCGCGGCGACTCGATCCGGTCGGCCAGGTGCTCGTGATCGTCGCGCTGGCCACGCTCACCTACGCGATCATCGAGGGGCCCCGCAACGGCTGGAGCTCGCTCGTGACGGTGGCGCTCTTTGCCACCGCCGCGCTCTCGTTCGCGGGCCTGATCGTCTACGAACTGCGCCATCGCGAGCCACTGATCGAGCTGCGCTTCTTCCGCAGCGCCCCGTTCGCCGGCGCGACCGCGCTTGCGCTGCTTGTGTTCGCCGCCACCGGCGGCTTTCTGTTCCTGAACACGCTCTACCTCCAGGACGTGCGTCATCTCTCGCCGCTGCACGCCGGGCTGTACATCCTTCCGATCGCCGGCATGGCGATGGTGTTCGCTCCGCTTTCGGGGCGGCTGGTGGGACGTGTCGGCGGGCGGCCATCGCTGCTGATCGGCGCGCTCGCGGTCACCGCGTCGGGCGTGATGCTGACCTCGCTCTCGGCGACCACGCCGGAGGGGTACCTGATCGCCTCCTACGTCGTCTTCGGGCTCGGCATGGGGCTGATCAACCCGCCCATCACCGACACGGCCGTCGCGGGCATGCCGCCCGCGCAGGCCGGTGTGGCCGCCGCGGTCGCGTCGACCTGCCGGCAGGTGGGCTTCACGCTCGGCGTGGCCGTGCTGGGGGCGCTCGCCGGCGGCGCCCTGTCGGGCGCTCTGGGGCCGGCCTTTGCGACCGCGACACACCCAGCGTGGGTGATCGTCGTCGTGATCGGCGTGTTGATGTTCGCGATCGCCGCGCTGACCACCACACGCTGGGCACGCGCCACCGCCGTCCGCACCGCCCGCGCCCTGGGCGAGCCAACGCCGGCCTAAGAGCCTGTCTCAAAACCCGTGCACGCGTCTGGCGGCGGCGGACCTGCGCGATGCTTCGTCCTCGGACCCTCGAAATAGCGCTGCTATTCCTTCGGGTCCTGCGTCCTCGCCTCGCTTGATCCGGCGCTCGCCAGCCTCGCACCCGTGTTTTGAGACAGACTCTAAAACCCCTTACTCGGAGAGAGGGGGGTCGCGAAGGTTTGCGTTGATGCGCTCCGAGAGCGCCTGTGACTCGGCTCGCAAAGCCTCCCTGACCCGCTGCTCGGACTCCGAGCGAAGGCGTTCGGCCTCGACATCGCCCGCGGTACGCTCGAACTCCTGCCGCGCCGCCTCGGTGTCGAGCGCCGCCTGACGCCGCATCGCCTCGGCCCGCTCGGCCACAACGGCGCCTAGCTCCTCGGCGGAATGGGTTTCGGAGTGCTCCACCGTGGTCACGAACGTGAACCTCCCCTCTCCCGTCGGTACGGGCTCGTGGCGGGTCCGCGCGATCGTGATCGCGCCGTCCTCGCCGACCTCGGTCGAGACCTCATAGCGCGTGTAGGGCTCGATCGCGAGCAGCCAACGCTCGCGGCCCTCCAACGCGACTCGCTCCCGCCGCCCCTCCAGCCCGGACGCCGTCCACTCGGCCACGTGCACCCACCCCCAGTGCGTCGCGATCAGTACCACCCCCGCCACCAGCGCGGCGGCCGTCAGGCCGCCAAAGCCGTTGCCGATCAACCCCACCACCCCGACGATCAGCAGCGCGATTCCCAAAAGCAGCGTGACCCCGGTGAGCGTCGCCCCCGCGCCCACGATCCAGCGGCGCGCGGAACTGCTCGGCACGATCTCGGCCGGGCGCCCCAATGCCGGGGGCAGACTTTCCGCAGAGGCCAGCAGTCGCTCGTCGGCCACCCGGCCGAGCAGAGAATCCGCATCGGGTTCGTGCGCCACGGGCTTGAAGGTACTAACGTTGCAGTCGCATGCCGCTGTTCTTTTTCACGGTGGAGCAGCAGGAGCGCGCGATCATCGAGCGCTTCGGCAAATTCGTGCGCGTCGGCGGGCCCGGCCTGCAGAGCAAAACGCCCTTCGTCGAGCGCGTCGCGGGCAAGATGTCGCTCCAGGTCGAGCAGCTCAACGCCGAGATCGAGACCAAGACCATGGACAACGTCTTTGTGCACGTCAAGCTCGCCGTGCAATACAAGGTCGGGGCCGCACCGCAGCAGGTGCAGGACGCCTTCTACAAGCTCGAGGACCCCGAGGTGCAGATGAAGGCCTACGCCTTCGACGTGGTGCGCTCGCACATCCCGACGATGAACCTGGACGAGGCCTACGCCGACGCTGACACGATCGCGATGCACATCCAGGAGACGCTGCACCGGCAGATGGCCGAGTACGGCTACGAGGTCGTCAAGGCGCTGGTGACGAACATCGAGCCCGACCAGCGGGTCAAGGACGCGATGAACAACATCAACGCCGCCCAGCGCAACCAGGTTGCTGCGTCCGCGCAGGGCGACGCACAGAAGACGCTCGCGGTCAAGAAGGCCGAGGGCGAGAAGGAGACCATGCGGCTGCAGGGCGAGGGCGTGGCGGCCGAGCGCCAGGCGATCGCCGAGGGCCTCAGGGAGTCGCTCGAGATCATTGCCCAGCAGGGCCTCGATCCGCGCGAGGCGATGGCGCTCGTGGCGCTCACCCAGTACACCGACATGATCAGGGCCCTCGGCGAGGGATCGAAGACCAACACGATCCTCCTCCCCCACTCCCCCAGCGGCGTCGGCGACCTGATGTCGCAGATCCGCGACGGCTTCCTCGTTGCCGACCTCGCGGGCGACGCCGCCACCGAGCACACTCCTCGCGGTCTCGCCCGGCCAGGATCAGCCGAGGCCGGCGGGGCCGGCTAGAACGCCCTCGAAGTCCCGAGCACCGCGCCCGAGGCGTTCAGCGCCCGCACCTCGTAGCTGCCGTAGCGCTGTCGGAGCGCAATCGCGGTCTCGAAGCCGCCCCGCCGCTTGCTAGCGACCACCTTCAGATGCTTTGTGTTCGCTCCGGCCAGGACCTGCCACTTCGCTACCCCGGTGGCGCCGTTCCAGCTCGCGTAGACGGTCTTGGCGCGCACCGCGGCGCGCGGCGGGTAGTACGGCGTTCCGACCCAGGTATCGGTGAACAGCGCGCGGTAGGTGTTGTCGCCGTCTGGCCACTTCACGTCCAGCAGCCGGCTGCCCGATGGGGAGTACTCGGTGAAGTACGGCTCCGAGCCCCAGCCCACGAGCGCGTTGCCGTTGGGCAGCAGCTGCATGCTGCCCATGATTGCCACACTTAGAGGAGGGTGGTGCCGGTAGGCATCGACCAGGGTCGCCTGATCGGTGGTGGTGTCCAGGCGCAGGAACAGGCCCTTAGCCGCGCGAGTGGTTGAGTTGTCGTCGAACAGGGTCAGCTCGACATCCGTGCCCAGACCGCCCTGAGCCGGCGATACCAACCGCGCGTCGTGCTGCCAGGAGAAGCTGGTTCCCTTGCCGAGCGCGAATGTCGACTGCTTGCCGCCGAGCGTCCACACGGTTGTGTCCGTGACCGGGTCGATCAGGTACACCGCCCAGGTGTTGCGCATCGAGATCAAAAGATCGCCGTCCGGAAGCGCCTGCACCGAGTTGAGGTGGTAGGCGTCCCACAACGAGGAGACCTGCTGTTTCGAAGCTGAGAGCGGCACGTTCGCCTTGCCGTTGGGGTTGAGCGCGTCCCAGGTGCGAATCAGGTGGCCGCTCTTGAGCGCGTACTCCTGCACCCCGCAGTCAAGGACAGTGCCGTTGGCCGGTCCGCCGTACTGGGTCAGGTTCGCGGCGACCTCGCGCACGACCGTGACCCAGATGCGGCCGCCGATGATCTGCGCGTCGTGCCCGTCGATCGCCCAGGGCTGATGGGCCTTGAGCCTGGCGATGGTGCGGTAATGCTCGTTCAGCACATCGATCGCGCGCCCGCGCGTGAACACCAGCACCGGCTTGCCATGGTAGGTCTCCTGCTCGAAGTCCTCGGCCGGCGCCCGGCCGGGAAGAAACCAAACTGGCCGGGCCCTGCTGTCCACGATCAGAGGGCCGGCCTGGCGTCTGCCGCCCGCCCCGAAGGTGGTCACCAGAAAATCTCCCCGGGCTAGCCCGTGCTTGCGTTCGAGCACCTGAAGCCGGGGCGGATGCAGGCCGGGCTCAGAGACGAAGTTGTAGGCATGATGCGGAGCCGAGGCCATGGCCACGGCGCTCGCTCCAAGCGCCACCGCCGCCGATGCGGCACCCGCGATGAGCCGCAGGGGACGGGCGCTCGGCAAACCAATCATCTCGTCGCCTTATACGGCATCGCGCATAACGCTCGCATAACGGTGTTACGCCGCCATTACGCGCTCACGCGCAGGCGCCGGGCATGCAGCGCGGCGTAGATCGGGCGACACGCCTCGGCCACGGCGGCGTCATGGTCGGAGAGGTCCGTCTTTCGCGCTCGATACGGCTCAAACCCGGTGGAGGCCCATACGGCGCCGTACCAATGTGGCGCCCACACCCCGTCGCTCGGACGCGGCCCGGGCCGCCAGGACAGCATGCGGGTGCTGAAGGGTATGCCGAGCCACTCGCACAGCCAGCGCAGGTGAACCTCGGGCGCACGCAGGAAGTCGGCCGCCTCGAGGATTGGCACCTCGAGGCCGTGGTCGTCCCACAACCGCAGAAGCCACCCCTGCTGGGGCAGCCCGATGTCCTCGGGCTCACAGCTCTCGCGCGCACGCACGTAGGAGGCCACGACCTCGACCGGGTCGCGGATCAGCAGCACGTTGCGGAGGCCAAGCGTCCAGCTCAGGTCCATCTCCTCTGAGACGTGATGCGCCATGTGCTTGGCGTAGTGGACGCTGACACCGGCCGGCAGCGGCGCGCACAGGTTCCTCACCGCCTCGCCGAGATCGGTCGGCTGAGAGGCGATGACCTCCTCGCGGGCCGGGTGGTCGATACCGGTGCGTAGGAGATACGCGGCGTAGAGCGGCTCGTCCACCACCACCGTGTCGGGTCGATTCTCAAACGCCCGCATCATCGCCGTGGAGATGTTGCGTGGCCCTGACCACATGGCTATGCGCACCACTCCGCTCACGGAGGCACACGCGCCGCAACGTCGGCGTCCACCAACTCCTGGTAGAGCGTCTGCAGCCGTGCGACCACCGGGCCGCGGCGGCCGTCGCCGATCGTGCGGCCGTCCACAGAACGGACCGGCACCACCCCGGCGAAGGTCCCCGTGACGAATGCCTCTGACGCGGAATAGACGTCCGTGAGGCTGAAGACCGTCTCGCGGGCCGGAATGCCATTCGTGCGGCAGAGCTCCAGAACGTTTGCGCGCGTGATGCCCGCGAGGCAGTAGCGCCCGTCCGAGGTGGTCACCTCGTCACCGGCGACGATGAAGAAGTTGGTCGAGTTGCAGGTGGCCACGAACCCGTGCGGGTCGAGCATCAGCGCCTCGTCGGCGCCGGCGGTGTAGGCCTGGATGCAGGCGACGATGTCGCCGAGCTTGGAGTGCGCGTTGAGCCTGGGGTCGAGCGTGTCCGGGGGCGCGCGACGCACGTGCGTCGTGAACAGGGTGATGCCCTCGCTCACCGTCGCCGGCAGCGGGTGCTTGTGCTCGGCGATGATCACCACGGTGGCCGGACCTACGGTCACGCGGGGGTCCTGATACGGAGTGCGCTTAACCCCGCGGGTGACCATCAGCCGCACGTGCACCCCGTCGCTCATCTCGTTCGCGCGCAGCGTTTCGTAGATCGCCGCGGTCAGCTGCTCGCGACTCAGCCCGACGTCGAGCATGATCGCCTTGGCGCCTTCGAACAGGCGGTCGAGATGCCGCTCCACGAACGCCGGGTGCCCGGCGCGTACGCGCAGCCCCTCCCACACGCCGTCGCCGAGCACGAAGCCCGCGTCGAAGACCGACACCACCGCTCGCTCGCGTGGCACGAGCTCGCCGTTGACCCAGATCAGGATCCGCTCGTTGCGCGCGTCGTCCTCGAAGTCGTGCGTGCCGTGAGCCACGCCCGGCCGCGCACTAGCTGGCAGTCGTCTCCGCCGGGACCTCCTCCACCCGCCACTCGCCCTTGCCACGCACCAGCGGACCGGCGTAGGCGCCGGGCTTCGGGCGGGGCTTACCGCCCGGTAGCGCCAGACGCAGGATGGTCCGCTGCACCATGCCCAGCTGCTGGTGGAAGGGCCCCGAGTTGTAGGGCAGCCCGTAGCGCTGACAGATCTGGCGCACCTGCGGCGCGATCTCGCCATAGCGGCTGCTCGGCATGTCGGGGTAGAGGTGGTGCTCGACCTGGTAGCCGAGGTTGCCCGACATCACGTGGAAGAACGGTCCGCCGTCGATGTTGGCGGCGCCCACCAGTTGGCGCACGTACCAGCCGCCGCGCGACTCGTCCTTGACCTCCTCCTCGGTGAAGGTATAGGTCTGGTCGGGGAAGTGGCCGCAGAAGATGATCGCGTAGGCCCAGACGTTGCGGATGATGTTCGCGACCACGTTGGCGGTCAGCGTGCGCCGGAAAGGCTCGCTGAACGCCCGCCGCTGCACCAGTTGCTTGACCAGCTCACTGCGCGAGCGCGAGCTCTGGCGCCCAAGCTTGCGCGAGGCGCGCTTGAGCTGCGAGACGCGGCGCTGGGTGCCGCTCTCGGACCGCGCCTCCATCGCCACCAGCCCAGCCTCCACTCCCAGCATCACGAGCCCCGAGATCATCGGCCACGCCAGATAGTCCTTGCGGATCTGGGTCCACGCCTTGCCGGCGATGCCCTTGAGGTCCTTGCGCACCGCGGCCAGGTCCTTCTCGCCCGCACGGATCGCCGTGAGGTCGAGGTCGTGTAGGGCGACCCCCCATTCGAACAGCATCGCCAGCAGCACGTTGTAGAAGGGCTGCAGCAGGTAGACCGGGTTCCAGCTCTGCGCCGGGTCGATGCGCATGATCTCGTAGCCGAGATCGCGGTCCTTGCCGAGGATGTTGGTGAAGGTGTGGTGGATGTAGTTGTGCGAGTGGCGCCAGGCCTCGGCGGTCGAGGCCGTGTCCCAGTCCCAGGCGCGCGAGTTGATCACGGGGTCGTTCATCCAGTCCCACTGGCCGTGTAGCACGTTGTGCCCGATCTCCATGTTCTCCAGGATCTTGGCCACGCCGAGGGTGGCCGCGCCGAGTGCCCAGGGAATGCGCCAGCGGGAGGCGATCAGCTCGAAGCGCCCGAACAGCGCGAGCCGCCGCTGCATGGCGATGATCGAGCGGATGTATTTCGCGTCGCGGTCGCCCAGGTCTGACCTGACCTGCTCGTGCAGCTCGTCGAACAGCCGCCCGAGCTCCTCGACCTGCTCCGGGGTCAGCCGGTGCAGCGGATTCTCAGACGTTTCGATGGCGACCCGACCATTTGACGGGTGGCCGTTCTCACTAGCGGATTCCATGTCCGACCTCCCTATAGATCGATTTCAACCGGACCCTCCGGCGCGCTGATGCAGGTCCGGATCATTTCGCCCTCCTGGCCATAGACCTTGCCCGTGCGCAGATCGCGTACCCGTCCCGAGCGGAGCTCACCGACGCACGTGTGGCAGATGCCTTCCCGGCAACCGAAAGGTAGCTCAAGTCCCTCCTCTTCGCCCGCGACGAGGATCGGCTGGTGGCCGTCGGACTCCGCCTCGGCGTCCGACATCAGGAATTTGATCGTGCCTCCCTCGCCCTCGCCGGCTTGGCCCAGCCCGAGCTTCGGCTGGAAGCGCTCCATGTGCAATCTGTCGCAGTCCCCGTGGCGGTCGAAGTACTCGGAGAAGGCGTCGAGCATCTCGTTGGGGCCTGAGATGTACGTCTCGCGCTCGCGCCAGTCCGGACAGAGGCGATCGAGGTCATCAGGCCCCATCCGCCCCTGCTCCCCGGTCAGCTGCTCGTGGAGCTTGAGGCTCTCTCGGCGCTCGGCGAGCTCTCGCAGCTCGGAGCCGAAGATGACTTCGTCGGTATGGCGGGCGGAGTGCAGCAGGACAGTGTCGTGCAGATCGTCGTAATGATCGAGATGGCGCAGCATGCTCATGATCGGCGTCACCCCGCTGCCGGCGCTGATGAACAGCAGCTTCTGCGGCGGCGGCTCGGGCAACACGAACTCGCCCTCGATGTTGCTCAACGAGACGATCGTGCCGGGCTTGGCCTTGGTCACCAGATACGGCGAGACCACGCCCGCGTCGACCTTCTTGGGCGTGATGCTGATCAGCCCGTCCTCTCGATAGGGGTCGGAGGTCAGCGAGTAGGCGCGCCAGTGGCGCACGCCGTTGATGTCGATGCCGATGCGCACGTACTGGCCCGGCTTGTGGCCCGACCAGCGGTAGCCGGGCCTGATCAGGATCGTGGCCGCGGTCGGCGTCTCGTGTTCGACCCGCTCCACCCGGCCGCGCAGTTCGCGCGTCGACCACAGTGGGTTGATCAGCTCCAGGTAATCGTCGACCAGCAGCGGCGAGGAAAGCGTGCTCAAGGCCTTGAGCACGCGCGCCTGGAGCGGGTGCACATTGGGGGGAGCCCCCTTCTCAGGCATATTTCCTCATTCCCCTGGATTCGCTGGGCGTAACACTCTTATCTGGGTGTTCGGGTCGGCACATGTGCGCCGGCCAAATTCTCTTAAATTTCGATTCCCTGTGCGGTCAGCCACGTCTGCACCGCTTCGGGCGGCTGGCCCTTCCACTCCGCCCGCGCCGCGAGCCGCACGAGCTCGTCGTCGGCGGTCGAGACCTGGTCGCGGCGAAACGCGAGGTACGTCGTCAGCGCACCCGCCATCTGCAGCGGGCCGCTCTGGCGCTCGGGGTCGAGCCCGTGAAGCACGCCGCGCACGCGCTCGGGGACGTCATCGAGCGCGCGCACGGGCTGGTCCTCATCCTCGAAAGCCAGCTCGAAGCTGCCGATGTCGGGGTCCTCGTCGGCGGGGTCGACCACTTCCGCCGCCCGCTTGACGGCCCCGAACAGAGTCAGTGGCTCGGGCTCGGTCGGCACGGGGTCAGCGTACCGATCCAGATAAGGTCGCCCCCGTGACGACCGCTTCACCGCGCATCGCTCCCGGGTCTGCGGCCGAAATCGGACGCGTGAATTTTCTCATCGCGCGCGTCCTCGGCGCCGTCGCGGGCTCCGGGCCGCCGAACCTCTTCACCACCCTGGCCCGCCACCGGCGGCTCTTTCGCCCCTGGCTGCGCTTCGCGGGCAGGCTCATGCCCGGCGGGCTGCTGCCACGCGCGGAGTCCGAACTGCTGATCCTCCGGGTGGCCCACAACACCGAGTGCGAATACGAGCTGACCCATCATCAGCGGCTCGCCTTGAGCGCCGGCCTGAATGCCAACGAGATCCTGCGCGTGCGCGAGGGGCCCGAGGCGCCGGGGTGGTCCGAGCGCCGGCGCCTGCTGCTGCGGGCGGCCGACGAGCTGCATACGGCGGGCGCGATCTCAACGTCCACCTGGTCGGGGCTGCGTCCGCTGATGAGCGACGCCGAGCTGATCGAGCTGTGCATGCTGGTGGGCCACTATGAGATGCTGGCGATGACCTTGAACTCACTCGGGGTATCGGTGGACGCTGTCGCGTCGGACTGGCCGCCGCGCGCGGTGCGGGCGATTGCGAGCCGTGTTTCCGGGAGCAGGCGATGAGCCGCGCCGAGCCCGAGCTCGCCGGCCGGCGCGTGCTGATCACCGGCGCCGCCCGCGGGATCGGGTCGCTGCTGGCGCGCCGCCTGCACCAGCGCGGGGCACGCGTGGCGCTGCTGGGCCTCGAGCCCGAGCTGCTCGAGGCCGTTGCCCGCGAGTGCGGCGACGCTCCCTTCTACCAATGTGACGTGTCCGTGCGCGAGCGCGTCGAGGAGTCGGTCGCCGATGCCGTCGCGCGGCTCGGCGGACTCGACGTCGCCGTCGCCAACGCCGGCATCGGCGCGCAGATGACGCTGGTCGATGGCGACCCGGCGGTGTGGGACGCCACGCTGGCGGTCAACCTTGGGGGCACCTACAACCTGGTCCACGCGGCGGCCCCGCACGTGGCGCACCCGAATGGCTACTTCCTGCTCACCGCTTCGCTCGCCGCGGCCGTGCACCTGCCGCTGATGTCCGCCTACTGCGCCTCCAAGGCGGCCGTCGAATCGCTCGGGGACTCGCTGCGCATCGAACTGCGCCCGTCCGCCGCCCGGGTGGGCGTCGCCTACTACTCCGAGCTTCAGACCGACATGACCTCGCGGGGATTTGCCACCAAGGCTGCCGCGCGCACGCCGCTGGGCGGCCGTGCCCGCATGCCCGTGCATCCCGTGGGGCCGGCGATCGACGCCTTGGAGCGGGGTATCCGCCGGCGCTCGCGCCGGATCGTCTCACCGCCATGGGTCGCCGTGCTGCTGCCCAGGCGCATGTTCGCCCAGCGGGTAATCGAGCTGGTGGTGGCCCGCGGTCTCGGTGAGACGCTCGAGATCGCGCGCGGTGAGCGGCCGCCGCTCACAACCTCCCAGCCTTCGCGCGCGGAGCCCTCCTAGCTTCGCCTCCCGTCGGCGGTCCGGCCACCGCGCACTGCAGGCGCGGCTTCTCCGCCGGCTCGTCTGCGCTCAGCACGTCGTTGGAGATCATCGCGAAGGCCAGCAGCCCGCCGAGCGCCGCCAGCCCCGCGCTGACAAGCATCGCCGTATGAAAGCCCCCGGCGACTGCGTGAGGGTGCTGCAGGGCGTTGCCGGTGAGCCCCGCGATCGGCGGCAGCAGCGCCACGGCCAGCAACCCCGCCGTGCGCGCGACCGCGTTGTTGACGCCCGATGCCACCCCGGCGTGGCGCTCGGGGGCGGCGGCCAGGGTGGTCGCGGTGACGGGCGCGACGACCAGCGCGAGGCCGAGACCGAACACGACCACCGCCGGCAGCACCGCGCCCAGGTAGCTCGCGCCTGGGCTGATGCGCGTCATCAGCACCATGCCGGCGGCGATCCCCATCGGGCCTATGGTGAGTGGCAGCCGGGGACCGATCCGCTGCGCCAGCGCTCCTCCCCGCGAGGACAGCGCCAGCATGATCGCGGTGACCGGCAGCGAGGCCGCTCCCGCGCCCACCGGCGAGTAACCGAGCGAGGTCTGAAGCGTGATCACCAGCAAGAAGAACACGCCGCCGAGCGCTCCGTAGACGACGAACGTGACCAGGTTGGCGGCCGTGAACTGACGCGAGGAGAAGATCTCGAGCGGCAGCATGGGATGGCGCTCACGGCGCTCGGCTGCCACGAAACCGGCCAGACCCAGCAATCCGAGGATCGCCGCGACCAGCACCCGCGCCGAGCCCAGTCCGCGGCTCGGGCCCTCGACCATCGCGTAGGTCGCGCCGGCGAGTCCCACGGTCGCCAGCGTGGCGCCGGTGTAGTCCAGGCGGCCGCTGGCCGACTCGTCGCGCGTCTCCGGCACGTGGCGCAGCGCGAGCCAGGCGACCAGCGCGCCGAGGGGTAGGTTGAGCACGAAGATCGCGCGCCAGGACACGGCCTGCACCAGGTAGCCGCCCACCAGCGGGCCCACCGCGGCGGAGATCCCCGTGAGCGCCGACCACGCCCCGATCGCCCTCGCCCGGTCAGAGCGCACGAAGGTGGCCTCGATGATCGCCAGGCTGCCCGGCGTGAGCAGCGCGCCGCCGATGCCCTGCAGGGCCCGGGCCGCGATCAGCACGCCCGCGCTGGGTGCGAGCGCACATAGAGCCGAGGCGGCCATGAACCACACCACGCCGACCACGAACACCCGCACCCGGCCCAGGCGATCCCCCAGCGAGCCGGCCAGCAGGATCAGCGCCGCCAGCGTCACGGAGTAGGCGGTGACCACCAGCTGCAGACTGGCCACGTGCGCGTGCAGGCCGCGCCCGATCGCGGGCAGCGCGACGTTGACCACGGTCGAGTCGAGGAACGCCATGCCCGAGCCGAGCACCGTCGCCGCGAGCACCCACCGTCCCGCCGGCGTGGCGAAGCGCACGCCAAACTTGGTCGCGGCTGCGCTCTCCATTCCGGGCGAGCTTATATGGCGGCGGCGCGGCCCCTTAGCCGGTGCTTCTCGCTAGCGACAGCGCGGCTTCGGCCTGAGATCGGTCTTTGGGCAGACCGGCAACAGCACCGGCTTCCGGGGCTTCTGCGAGAAGTTGAAATCGCGCACCAGATTGCCGAGCACGGAGCTGGACTCGCGCACGTCGGGCCGCGGATCGGGACGTCCGTCCGTGGCCGGGTTGAGCTGCTGTCCTCCCAGGAAGTCGTCCTCAATGAACTTTGTGTAGGCGTCGAAGCTGAGCGTCTGGTGGTCGATGCGGCCCTTCTTGGCGTAAGGGCTAATGACCATCGCCGGCACCCTTATGCCGTAACCCTGCGCATCAACGGCCGGCGGCACCACCTGGTCGTAAAAGCCGCTCCAGTCATCCCAGGCGAGGAAGATCGCGGTGCTCTTCCAGTCTGGACTTTGCATCACCTCGTTGATCAGCCCCGTGACATAGGTCTGGCCCTTGCTGACTACCTCCGGCGGATGCTCGGAGACGGTGCTTTCCGGGACGATCCACGAGACGGCCGGCAGCTTCCCAGCGCTGGCTGCATGGAAGAACCCGTTGAGCGATGTTATGTCGCGCTTCTGATGATCGGTGCGCACATCTCTGAACGAAACCAGCGGATTCCACATGCCGGCCGTTTGCGGGCCCTGCGTTACCGGCGTGCACTTCAGCTTCGCGTCCCATTCACAGGGCGGATTCAAGCGGACCTCGCAACGCTCGATCGAGAGGAGTTGCGATGGGCAGGCCAAAGGGGTGGGCTTCAGGTGTGACGGGGCGGCCGGTGATGCGGTCGCCGGGCCGGCCGCCGGCTGGGCGCAGGGAGCATCGGGTGCGGTTCTGGGCGGCGATCGCTCGCGGGCTGTCCAGCGAGGATGCGGCGGCAGAGGCCGGGGTGTCGGTTGCCGTTGGCGTCCGGTGGTTTCGAGAGGGTGGCGGGATGCCGTCGGTCTGTCTCGCCCCGTTGTCGGGGCGCTATCTGTCGTTCGCTGAGCGTGAGGAGATCGCGCTGCTGCGCGCTCGCGGCTGTGGCGTGCGCGAGATCGCGCGCCAGCTTGGTCGCTCGCCGTCGACGATCTCGCGGGAGCTGCGGCGCAATGCTGGGACGCGCAGCGGCTCGCTGACCTATCGGGCCTCGACCGCGCAGTGGCACGCTGACCGTCGGGCGCGGCGTCCGAAGCTGGCCAAGCTGGCGGTGAACGCTGAGCTGCGGCGGTATGTGCAGGACCGCCTCTCCGGCGCTGTGCAGCGTCGCGACGGTGTGGGGCTCGATGGTCCTGAGGTGACGTGGAAGGGCAGGCGTCACGGCCGTCGCCAGGACCGGCGCTGGGCCAAGGCGTGGAGCCCTGAGCAGATCTCCAACCGGCTGCGCCTGGACTTCCCGGATGATGAGTCGATGCAGGTCTCGCACGAAGCGATCTACCAGTCGCTGTATGTGCAGGGCCGAGGCGCGCTTAGACGCGAGCTGACCGCTTGCCTGCGCACCGGCCGGGCGCTGCGAGTACCCAGAGCCCGGGCGCGGCGCGGGAAGCACTTCGTGACCGACCAGGTCCTAATCAGTCAGCGTCCCGCCGAGGCCGAGGATCGTGCCGTCCCTGGACACTGGGAGGGTGATCTCATCCTCGGCTTGGGGAGCTCCGCGATCGGCACCCTGGTCGAGCGGACTACCCGGTTCACGATGCTGCTTCACCTCCCGCCGATGCCCGGCCACGACGGCCCGCGGGTGAAGAACGGCCCCGCGCTCACCGGGCACGGCGCTGCCGCCGTCCGTGACGCGATCGCCGACACGGTCACGACCCTGCCCGAGCAGCTCCGGCGGTCGCTGACCTGGGACCAGGGGGCCGAGATGGCCGAACACGCGCAGCTGCGGATCGACACCGGCTTGGCGGTCTACTTCTGCGATCCGCAGAGCCCATGGCAGCGCGGCACCAACGAGAACACCAACGGGCTGCTGCGCCAGTACTTCCCGAAAGGCACCGACCTGTCCAGACACAGCGCTGATGACCTCGCCGCCGTCGCTGCCGCTTTGAACGGCCGTCCTCGCAAGACCCTCGGTTGGAGAACGCCCGCCGAGACGTTGAACGAGTACCTGAGCACGACGGGCTGAACCGACACCGCGTCGCCTGCCGGACCGCTGGCGACCCGGCGCTAACACAGCGAAGACAACCAACCGGGGGGTACAGGCGGCGCGCACGCGGCTATCGCCGCTCGCCCCTCGCGCTACGCGCTCGGGCCTTCGCGACGACGCCGCGCTCTCCACAGCTCACTCGCCGCGCCCGCCAACACAACCCGTCCAGCGCGATCCCTAGATTCACCCTCACCTACACACTGTTGCGAGGACCGGTTGAGCCCGGG
>JAVKSP010000009.1:0-45496 GCA_039583645.1 Solirubrobacteraceae bacterium | reverse complement strand
ACCGGTCCGATCATGATCGGCCCGGGGCCGGGGCGCATGCGCCCCGGCCATAGGAATTAATGAATTGGCGTGTGTGCCGCGCGCGGCGTCTCGAGCTCGAACAGCCAGAAGTCGCGCCCCATCACGGGGATCGAGACGTTGTAGACCGGCACCGGGCCGATCTTGCCGCTGAACTGGCCCGCGTGGGCGTGGCCGTGGAGTACGAGGTCGGGCTCGTGCTCGGCGATCGGGGCGGCCAGGCGGTCTGAGCCGAGGAAGGCCCAGATGCCGGCCGCTTCCCCCTCAATCGTCTGCTCGGTGGGCGCGTAGTGCAGCAGCACGATGCGGATGGGGCACTGTTCGATTGCCCGCAGGCCCTCGTGCAGCGCCTCGACCTCGCGCGACGTCTCGCCGTAGACCTCGCGCAGGAGAGGCTCGCCGAAATCGGGCAGGTGGGACCCCGGAAAGCCGCCCACGAAGCCCTTGGTGCCGACGATCCCGACCTGCACGCCGGCGAGCTCGCACACGGCCGAGCTGCGGTCGAGCACGCGCACCCCACCAGCCTCGAGCACCGCGACCAACTCCTCGTGGCGGTTCGCGTGCCAGTCGTGGTTGCCGAGGACCGCGAACACCGGCGTGCTCATCGACGCGCACGCCTGCGCCAGCTGCTCGCCCTGCTCGGGGGAGCCGTCGATCGTGAGATCGCCGCACAGCAGCACGAGATCGGCGGCATGGTCGATCTCGGCCAGAGCGCGGCCGACCTCCTCGCGGCGTTGATCGCAACAGTGGATGTCCCCGGCCGCGGCTACGCGCAGCTTGGGTCCCGCGTGGTTGCCGTCCATGGGGTTTGAGCTACCCATTTGACGATCTGGGGTAGCCCCTTGTAGGTGGAGCCGATCTTCGAGACCCTGCGCGCCGCGGTCGCCGCGCTGCGGGACGCGCGTGTGCCATTCGTGCTCGGCGGCAGCTTTGCCGCGTGGGCGCGGGGCGGCCCCTTACCCAAGAAGGACCTCGACCTCATGGTCAAGGCGGCCGATGCGGAGCGCGCGCTTGAGGCGCTTGCCTCCGCCGGCATGCGTACCGAGAAACCCCCCGAGGAGTGGCTGTACAAGGCCTGGGATGGCGAGGTGATGATCGACGTGATCTTTCACCCCGCCGGGCTCGAGATCACCGACGAGGTGCTCGAACGGGCGGAGCGGATCTCCGTGATGGCGATCGACACGCCGGTGATGGCGCTCGAGGACATGCTGGCCACGCGGCTGCTCTCGCTCGACGAGCACTCGCTCGACTACCGGGGGCCGCTGGCGATCGCGCGCGCCCTGCGCGAGCAGATCGACTGGCCGGCGCTTCAGGCGCGCACGGGCGACTCCCCGTTTGCAAAGGCCTTTTTCACGCTGGTGCAGGAACTCGGGATCGCCCCCGCGCCGGGCGCCGCCGAGCAGGGCGGCCATAGTGGCGCGCGCGTGCGGGTGGTGCGCTAGCGGTCCGAATTCTGGGCGGCGTAGCGCTCGCGCGCCTGCTCGAGCTCCTCGAGCGCGGCGTCGCGGTCGCGCCAGCCCTTCACCGTCGTCTCCTTGCCCGGCTCGAGCTCCTTGTAGATCGTGAAGAAGTGGGTTATCTCCTCGCGCAGCTGGCGCGGGAGGTCGTCGAGCCGCTGAAGCGTGCTCCACTGCGGATCGCCGCAGGGCACGCACAAAAGCTTGGAGTCGACACCCTCCTCGTCCTCCATGTCGAACAGACCGATCGTGCGGCACACCACCACGCAGCCGGGGAAGGTGGGCTCGGAGACGCAGATCAGCGCGTCGAGTTCGTCGCCGTCGGGGGCGAGGGTATTGGGGACAAAGCCGTAGTCGGTGGGGTAGACGACCGACGAGGAAAGAAAGCGATCCAGCGCGATCTCGTCGGTCCGGTGGTCGTACTCGTACTTGTTGCGGCTGCCCTTGGGGGTCTCGACCACGCAGCGGACGACATCATCAGGCATGGGGGAAATCTTTCCACGTTGAGGCGTGGGCAAAAGTCGTCCCGTGCCGGCTGCCTTCTCGGACGGGACGAATCCTTCCCCGGTGGCGGGCAATTTTCGTCCCGCATGCGCCAGGACCCAAGCGCGGACGACTTCTTCCCGGAAAGAACTTTGGTCAGAGATGAGACCTCGGCGGGCCTGGGGGGTAGGAGGTCTTGCATGGACTCGAGCGAGCCCCTCAATGTCGCCGTCACCGGGCCCACGGGGACCTTCGGCTTCGGGCTGATCCCGCTGTTGCAGCAGGAGCCGCGGGTCGCTCGCATCGTCGGCATCGCGCGGCGTCCCTTCGACCCGCAGGCCCGCGGCTGGACCAAGATGGAGTACCGCCGCGGCGACGTGCGCAACCAGGACACGCTGCGCGACGCCTTCGCCGGTGCCGACGTGGTGGTGCACCTGGCGTTCGCGCTGGTGGGCAACGCGCCGGCCAAGACCATCCGCCAGATCAACGTCGAGGGCACGCTCAACGCGTATCGCGCCGCCCGCGAGGCCGGCGCGGAGCGTTTCGTATACGCCTCCTCCGTCGCCGCGTACGGCTTTCACGCCGACAACCCGGTGGGCATGCGCGAGGACTGGCCGGTGCGCCCCGCGGATCGCCTGTTCTACGCGCGCGAGAAGGCAGAACTCGAGGAACTGCTGTGGCACGAGGCCGACGCGAGCCCCAAGCCGGCGCTGTATCTGGTCAGACCGCCGATCGTGCTGGGACCGCACGCCGTCGGCGCCAAGGATTTCTTCCCGCGGCCGGTCGCGCAGGCCGGGCGCGGGGTGCTGGGGGCGCTCAAGCGGCTGCCGATCCCGATCCCCGCGCCCAATGTGCCGGTCCAGTTCATCCACGAGGAGGACGTGGGACAGGCGCTGCTCAAGTGCGTGCTCGGCGAGGGGCCGCCGGGCGCCTACAACATCGCGGGCGAGGGCGTGCTGAGCGGCACCGACGTGATCCGCGAGCTCGGGCTTGCGCCGCTCCCGATCCCCGGACGGCTCGTGTACGGGGCTGCGCGTGCGGCTGCGGCCGTGCCCCGGGTGGGTTTCCTGCCGCCCTCGGTCGAATGGGTCGAGGCGCTCAGCCACCCCGCGATCATGGATACGAGCAAAGCCAAGAACGAGCTCGGCTGGCAGCCCAAGTACAGCGCCCTGGAGGCGCTGCGGGCGACCGTGCGCAGCTGATTACTGCTGGCGGGCGATCGCCTCGGCGAGCTCTCCCTTGCTCATGCGCGAGCGGCCGCGCACGCCTAGCCTGGCCGCGCGCTCGTAGAGCTCCTCCTTGGTGTGGCCCTCGAAGTCGACGCCGCCGTAGGCCTTGCCCTCGTTGTGGCGGGCGCGGGGATTCTTCGCGCGCGGGTCAGAGGGACCCTTTTCGTCCTTGGGCTCCCAGTGATCGCCCACCTTCTCGAAGCTGTGCTTGACGGCGGCATAGGCGACGCGGTGGGCGCGCTCGCCCTCGCCATACTGCTCGGCCGCCTGATCGTGGGCCTTGGCGAAGGTCCGCTGGGCCTTGGCGGGAGAGCGCTTGAGCGTGTCGGGAAGTTCCGACTGCTTGGCCTTTCCGGTGCGTGCTGTCTTCGGCATGGTTTCGCGCTACCCGGCGCCAAACGCCTGCAAAAAGGAGGACGGCGCGGCCCTGCCTGGGCCGCGCCGTCCTGGGAGAGAGAGGAGGTACTGTTCTTCCAGAGGGTCGGATACCCGTCCATTGCACGCTCAAACGCCTCGTGAGGTTGCCCGGTCCGCAGGCGGTATGGGTGCGTTTGTCGCTTCAGGAAGCGGGGTAAGGCTGATTGTGAGCTCCCGGAGGTGACGATGTCCGAGCCCAGTTTCCAAACCTTGAGATTGTCCCGGGGGAAGCATTCCTCGCCGAAGCATGGGGCCTGCGTGATGGAACTCGCCTCGATGCTCGCCGGCGAGCGGTTCAGCGACCGGCCCGACTCGGTTTCGCCCGCGATCGCGTCGTTCATGCGCGGCTACAACGACCTGCTCGACGACCGCCGCCGACAGGACCTCCTGCACTACGCGTCGGAGGCCGTCGGCACCCGCGGCTCGGAGGCACTGGAACGGACCCGCCTCAAGCGTCTTGTGGAATGGGCGGATGAGCACTGGGCGCGACGGTCGCTGTCGGGAGCCTTTGGGCGCTTCGGCCAGTTCTGGGCGGCTCGCGTAGCGCCCGCCGACCCCGACAGTGCCGGCATGTACGCCGTGCGCGCGCTGCGCAACGGCACTCGCCACGAGCATGGTGAGGCGCTCGAGTTACTCGACGAGCTGATCGCAGTGGGCCGTCAGCCGCGCAGCGCCCGCCCCGCGCCGCGCGAGCCCGCCGTGCTCTGAGCGTCAGCCCGCTCTGAGCGTCAGCCTGAGAGGCTCCTGACCGCCCCGCCACGCCGCTCGCCGCGGTCGATTCCAGCCCGCTGGGGACCGACCACGGCCGCGGGATCCGCCGCCGACTGCACCCCGGCCTCGAACACCTGCCAGCGCGTCAACAGGCTCCCCGCCAGCAGCGCCGCACCTGCGCCGGCCGCGGCAAGCCGAGAGTCACGGCCGTGGCGCCGGAGCAGCTCCGCCCCGGCGGTCATCCAGGCGCGGCGGGCCCAGAGCAACTTCCCCGCCACGCCCTTGCGATAGGCCCGCGAGTGCTCCCCGAGCAGGCGCTCCATGGTGATGTGCGCGCCTATCTCACACGCCACACCCGCCAGCGCGAGCCGCCGGGCCGGCGCGGCGTGCTCGGGAGGCGTCGTGATCACCGCCGCGGCGCCGGCGCTCAGGGCCGCGCTCGAGGCGAACAGAAACGGCAGCTCCGAGCGCGCCTCGTGCCAGGCGGGAATGGCCGTATTGGCGACCAGGGCGGCGGTGTAAGTCGACATCGGCAGGCCCAACAATCCTGCGAGCGCACGCGCCACCCTTGCCGTCCGCGGCATCGCGCCGGTGAACGCGTTCAGTGCCGCCAGCGAGTTGACGGTGCCCGAGGTGGCCAGGATCCATGACCCGACGCTCATCGGCGAGGTGACCTTGAACATCCGCAGCATGTTCAAAAAGCGTGCCGGGCGCCCCAGGTCGGAGATCAAAAGGGATGGGCTGACAGCCGAGGCGGCCGCGGCGGTCGCCCACGCACGCCGCGCCAGCAGTCGGTTGCCGCGAATCGACGCGAGTTCCGCCAGCGCGGCGCTCGAGCCGCTGAGGCCGCCGGTGAAGAAGTAGGTGGGGATCTCCAAGGTCCAGATCGGCTCTTTGAGAACCGGCTGCCCGTGGTAGGTGCGGACCGGTCTGCCTTCCCAGGTGGTCTCGCTCACTTCCTGCCCCCAAACACCACCGCTGTCAGCCCCGCCGCAAGCGCCGCGGTCGCCGCTGCCGTCGCGGCCCAGATCGAGCGCAGGTCACGGCGGGTGTCGACCGGGTCGGGGGGCAGGCCGTAGACCTCCGGCTCGTCGAGCAACAGGAAGAAGGCGCCCGCCCCGCCCACACCGTCCTCATCGTCGGCCAGGTAGAGCTGGGCCTTCTCCTGGCCGGCCTGCTGGAGCTGCTCCAGTCGGCCCCGGGCACGCGTTCGGAGTTCGGAGAGCTCGCCGAATTGAATCGAGTCGGTGGGGCAGGCCTTCGCGCAGGCCGGCTCGAGCCCATCCTTGAGCCGGTCGTAGCACAGCGTGCACTTCCACACGCGCCCATCTTCCTTGCGCTGGTCAAGCACGCCGAAGGGACATGCCGGCACGCAGTAGCCACAGCCGTTGCAGACGTCCTCCTGCACCACCACGGTTCCGTACTCGGTGCGGAACAGGGCGCCGGTGGGGCAGACCTCGAGGCAAGCCGCATCCGTGCAGTGCTTGCACACGTCCGAGGCCATCAGCCAGCGAAACCCGTCTCCCTCCTGGTAGGTCTGCACGCCTCCGTCGATGGCCTGCGCACGCCCCGCCGCGTGCATGGGGGAAGCGCCGTCCTGCACCCCCGCCGGCAGCGTCTGCTCGACAAAGGCCACGTGACGCCAGGTATCAGCGCCGAGGGCGATCGTGTTGTCGTAGGAGTTGCCGGTGAACCCCTTGATCGACATCGGCACCTGATTCCACTCCTTGCAGGCGACCTCGCACGCCTTGCAGCCGATGCAGATCGAGGTGTCGGTGAAGAAGCCCATCCGGGGTTGGGCGTCTTGGCCGTAGGTGCGAACCTCGAGGCTCACTGTTCTCTCCGGCGGCCGTTCACGCTTTCACCCCTGCGCGCCGGCGGTACTCCTCCACGAGGTTGAGCTTCGCCTGTCCCCTGGGCCGGCGCCCGGGCCGGATGTCGCACGTGGCGACCTTGTACTCAGCGATGTGCACGTTGTTGTCCAAGACCACCGAGAGCAGTTCGTTGCCGGAGTCGCCGGTGACGATTCCCACTCCGCCCCAGTGATATGGGACGCCGACGAGGTGGGTGGTGCGACCGTCCACCGTGAGCGGTTTGATGCGCTCGGTCACGAGTACGCGCGCCTCGATCGCGCTACGGGCGGTCACGATCGTGGCCCAGTCGCCGTGCTCGAGCCCACGCTCGGCCGCGAGCGCGGGGGAGACCTCGCAGAACATCTCGGGCTGAAGCTCCGCGAGGTACGGCACCCCGCGCGACATCCCACCGGCGGTGTGGTGCTCGGTCAGGCGGTAGGTCGTCATGACGAACGGGAAGACATCGGCACCGGCCTCGTCGCCTGCCGGGTGATAGAGATTCTCGGCGCGGGGGAACAGCTGGCGGGTGGGGTTGCGATCCTGGTCGTAGAGCAGGTTCGGGAACGGCGACTCCTGCGGCTCGTAGTGCGAGGGCAAGGGCCCGTCGACGAGTCCGGTCGGCGCATAGATCCAGCCGCGTCCGTCGGGGTGCAGGATGAACGGCTTGTCACCGCGAATCGCCTCGAGTGCCTGGGCGTCCTCCTCGGGCTCGTAGTCTGGTGACTTGTCACCGGGGAAGTCGGGCGAGTCGCCCAGGCTCGTCCACTTGCCCTCCTGCTGATCCCACCACACGTAGCGCTTGCGCTCGGACCATGGGTTGCCGTCTGGGTCCGCCGAGGCTCGGTTGTAGAGCATGCGCACGTCCTTGGGCCACGCCCAGCCCCACTCGTGCGCGATCCAGTTCTGCTCGGACTGGGGGCGCTTGCGCGCAGGCTGGTTGACCCCGTCTTTGTAGATGCCGCAGTGGATCCACGAACCGCACGTAGTCGAGCCGTCGTCCTTGAGCTCCTCGTAGCTGGGTAGCGGCCTGCCATCGGGGCCTGCGCCATTGATCTCCCGCAGCACCGCCTCGGCGTCGGGCTCCTGGTGGCGGCCCTTGAGTGGGTAATCCCAGGTCAGCTCGAGGATCGGCCGGTCCCTTGGGTCGGTCGATCCGGCCAGCTTGGCGCGGATCGCGTTGCCGAGCTCGTAGATCCAATGCAGCTCCGAGCGGCAGTCGCCGGGCGGCTCGCACGCCTTCTGGTGCCACTGGAGCAGCCGCTGGGTGTTGGTGAAGCAGCCGTCCTTCTCGGTGTGCGCGGCGCAGGGGAGGAAGAAGATCTCGGTCTGGATGTCCTGCGCGCGAACCTCGCCTGTCTCGTGCTCGGGTGAGTCCTGCCAGAAGGTGGCCGACTCGATCGGCTTGAAGTCGCGCACCACCAGCCAGTCGAGCTGCGCGAGCGCCTTGCGCATCAGCTTCGTGTTGGCCGAGCCCACCGTGGGGTTCTGGCCCACGCAGAACATCCCCTTGAGGCCGCCATCGAGGGCGTTCATCATCATCTTGTAGTGGGAGTGGTCACCGTTGATGCGCGGCAGGTGGCCGAAGCAGAACTCGTTCTCGGCCGTGGCATACTCGCCCCACCACGCCTTGAGCAGCGACACCGCGTACGAGCGCAGATTGCCCCACGCCCCCTGGTTGGGGCCGTTGAGCTCGACGAATTCGTCGAGGCTCCCCCCCGAGTCGGGATGGGGCATCGGGATGTAGCCCGGCAAGATGTTGTAGAGCGTGGGGATGTCGGTCGACCCCTGGATGTTGGCGTGGCCCCGCAGCGCCAGGATTCCGCCGCCGGGACGGCCCACGTTGCCGAGCAGCAACTGGATGATCGAAGCTGCGCGGATGTTCTGCACGCCGACGGTGTGGTGAGTCCAGCCGACCGAGTAAACGATCGCCGAGGTGCGCTCGCGGCCGGAGTTCTCACACAGCGCCCTGGCCACCGCGAGCAGCTGTTCCTCGCTGCAGCCACAGACACGTGCCACGGTCTCGGGCGTGTAGCGCGCGAAGTGCCGGCGCAGCAGCTGCAGCACGCAGCGCTCGTGCTGCATCGAGTCGTCGATCTCCGGGGGCTCTCCGCGGTGGAGCTCCATGCCGTGGGCACCATGGGCCTGTTCGCCTGAGACGTCGGCCTCCTGCTCGGACTTACCGGCGGGCAGCTCGCCCTCGGTCTCCGCGTAGCCCCAGCTCGAGACCTCGTAGGCGCCGTCTTCACGATCCCAGCCCGAGAACAGGCCCGGGATGCCGTCCTCGGTGTCCTCGAACTCGGGCTTGATGATCACAGGGCCGTTCGTGTAACGGCGCACGTACTCCTCAAACCAGGCGTCGTGTTCGAGGATGTAGTTGACGATCCCGCCCAAGAAGACGATGTCGGTGCCTGCGCGCAGCGGCACGTGGAAGTCGGCCATCGCGCTCGTGCGCGTGAAGCGTGGGTCGACATGGATGAACCTGGCTCCCCGTTCCTTGGCCTCAATCACCCACTGGAAGCCGACGGGGTGCTGCTCGGCCATGTTCGAGCCCATGATCAGGATGCAGTCCGCGTTCTGCAGGTCCTGCTGGAAGGTGGTGGCACCGCCGCGCCCGAACGAGACCCCCAGACCGGGGACCGTGGAGCTATGTCATATGCGGGCCTGGTTCTCGATCGAGAGCGCTCCCGCGGCCGAGAAGAACTTCTTGATCAGGTAGTTCTCCTCGGAGTCCAGGGTCGCGCCGCCGAGGAAATGGATCCCGAGCGTGCGGTTGAGCGGGCGCCCCTCGTCGTCGACGTCCTGCCAGGTCTCGTGTCGAGCCTTGATGAAGCGCTCGGCGATCATGTCGGTCGCCCGCTCGAGGGTGATGTATTCCCATTCGCTGGCGCCTGGGCGCCGGTACCTGCAGCGCGTCTCGCGGTCGGACGCATTGACGAGCCTCTCCGACGCGGCTCCCTTGGGACACAGGCGCCCGCGCGAGATGGGCGAGTCCGGGTCGCCCTCGATCTGGATCACCTTCTCGTCCTTGACGTATACCCGCTGGCCACAGCCGACCGCGCAATAGGGACAGATCGACTGGACCATCCTGTCGGCGGTCTTGGTCCGCGGCTGAAGGGTCCTCGAGCGCTTCGACTGAGCGGCGTGCGCCAGCCCTAGGCGGTCTTTGGTGAGCTGACGCAACAGGGGCGGCGCTGCCATGTGTTGCATCATGATCCCCGAGCGCCAGCGGCGCAAACACCGCGTCAGCGGCCGAACCGCCCTTTTGCATTGTCCGGCCCCGGGGTAGCGTCCGACCCATGCCTGATCCAGAACCGACCTTCGACCCCGCGCGCGAAGAGGGAGCGCGAGCCGCGAGGGAGGACGTGGGCGCCGAGGACGAGGATGTCGTGGCACAGGAGGCCGGCCGCGCCGCCGGTGAGGCTGGCGCGATCGGCGGCAGCCCGACCTCCGAGCCGCCGCCGGCGGAGGACGTCGACGAGTCGCAGCGGCCGCTGGCCGAAGCCGGCCAGGGTGAGGCTGAGGGATTTGAGCAGTCAGAACGGGCGCTGATCGAACATGCCTCGCATGGCGATCAGCACGCGGCCCGGAAGGCGATCGAGGACGCGCCCGACGAGACCGACGATGCTCGCGCCGCCGAGGGCGGCGAGGGCGACTTCGAGCGCTCGAGCGAGCACGAAAACGAGCTTTAGCTGCTGAGATCAGCGCGCCGGCGCGCGCTCTCGCACCTTTGGCAGCACCAGCTCTTCGTAGGCGGCAAAGAAAGCGTCCTGGTCGGGGCCGATCTGTTGCACATACAGCTCGTCGAACCCGGCTTCCAGGTATGCCGTGATCGCTTCGAGGTGGCGTTCGGGGTCGGGGCCGCAGGGAATTTGGGCGGCCAGCTGCTCGGGCCTGACCAGCTCGCTGGCCTGCTCGAAGTGGCGCGTGGTCGGCAGCACCTGCGCGAGCTCGCCCGGCAGCGCGTCGTTTGGCCACAGCCTGTACGCGGTCTGAAGCGCGGTCCGCTCGTCCTCGCCCCAGCAGACCTTGATCCCGCCTTGGATCAGCTTGCCCTCGCCGCCGTGCGAGCGGAAGCGCCTGACCGCGTCGGCGTCCGGGCCCACCGTGCAGAAGCCGTCGCCAATGCGCGCCGCGAGCTCGATCGCCTTGGGGCCAAAGCCGGAGATCACGATCGGCGGCGCCTCGTTCGGCAGGTCGTAGATGCGGGCGTTCTCGACCTGGTAGTGGCGTCCGTGGTAGCTTCGAAAGCCGCCCTGCCACAGCAGGCGCAGCACCTCCACCGCTTCCTCGAGCATCTCCAGGCGCACATCGGCCGGCGGCCAGCGGTCGCCGAGGATGTGTTCGTTCAGCGCTTCACCGCTGCCCAGGCCGAGACAGAAGTTGCCTTCAAGCAGGACCGCCGCGGTTGCCGCAGCTTGGGCGATCACGGCCGGGTGGATCCTGACCGTGGGGCAGGTCACGGCGGTGCTGACCTTCATCCCGGGCGCGGCGCACGCGATCGCGCCGATCACCGACCACACGAACGGGCTGTGACCCTGCTCGTCGTTCCAAGGGTGGTAGTGGTCGGAGATCCACAGCCCGTCAAAGCCGGCGGATTGGGCTTTGACCGCGAGCTCGACGAGTTCTCGGGGGCCCCACTCTTCGCTTGAGAGGAAATAGCCGACCTTCATCGGGGGTCCGCTGCCCGTCCGCAGGCCCTGCTAATCCAACGGGTAGGCTGGGGTTCGTGGCGACAAAGCGCTTTGACGCGATCGTGGTCGGCGCAGGGCCGGGGGGAGAGACCGTCGTCGAACGCATCGCGGCGGCCGGGCTGAGCGTGGCGCTGGTCGAGCGCGAGCTGATCGGCGGCGAATGCGCCTACTGGGCCTGCATCCCTTCAAAGACTTTGCTGCGCCCCGTCGAGCTACGCCACGAGGCGGAAAAGACCGTCGGCGCGTCCTCGCCGCGCCTCGACTTCGAAGCGATCGCCTCCTACCGCGACTTCATGATCCGCGACCTCGACGACGCGGCGCAGGTCAAGAGCTATGAGGAACAGGGTGTGACGGTGTTCAAGGGGGTCGGTTCGCTCAGCGGCCCTCACGAGGTCGAGGTTGGAGACGAACGTCTGGCAAGCGAACGCATAGTGCTCGCCACCGGCACCGAGTCGCTGGTGCCGCCGATCGAGGGGCTCGAGGAGGCGGGCTACTGGACCAACCGCGAGGCCACCACGATCACAGCGGTCCCGCGCAGCGTGATCGTGCTCGGCGGCGGCCCGGTCGGCGTCGAGCTCGCGCAGATGCTCAGCCGCTTCGGCGCCGAGGTGCACCTGCTAGAGGCCTCCGAGCGACTGCTGAGCCGCGAGGACCCGCGTGTCTCCGAGCTTCTACACGAAGCGCTCAAGGCAGACGGCATCGACGTCCATGTGGACGCCAAGGTCGAGGCGGTCAACGCCGAGAACGGGAGCCGGCGCGCGCGCTTTGGCGAACAGAGCGTGAGCGCCGACGAGCTGATCGTCGCGATCGGCCGCAAGCCGCGCCTGCAGGAGCTGGCGCTTGGGAGCGCCGGGATCGAGCCGGTGGAAAAGGGGATCGCGGTGGACGAGCGCTGCCGCGCCGCCGAGGGGATCTGGGCGATCGGCGACGTCACAGGTGTGATGCCGTTCACCCATGTCGCCAAGTATCAGGGCCGCGTGGTGTGCGCCGACATCCTCGGACGCTCGGCACGCGCGGCCTACGACGCCGTGCCCCGCGTGGTTTTCTCGGATCCTGAGGTGGCCGCCGTCGGGATGACGGAGGCGCAGGCACGCGAGGCGGGTGTCGAGGCGCTTACGGCACACGTGCGGCTGCCCGAGGCGATCGCACGGCCGTGGACTTACGAGACCGACCCGCGGGGCGAGCTATCGCTGCTGGCCGACCGCGAGCGGCAGGTGCTGGTGGGCGCGTGGGCCGTGGGACCGCTGGCGGGCGAGTGGATTCACTACGCCACGCTCGCGATCAAAACCGCCACGCCGCTTGACGTCCTGCGCGACACGGTCCCCCAGTTCCCCAGCTTCACCGAGGGATACCTGAAGGCGCTCGAAGAGCTTTCCGATTAGGGATTGGCGGGGCTGGCGGAATCCTGGTCGCCATCCTCGCCGTCCTTGGCGGGGCTGGCGGAATCCTGGTCGCCATCCTCGCCGTCCTTGGCGGGGAAGGACGCCTCCTCGGGCGGCTCGTCCTCGCTTGCGGGCGGGTTGGCGCCGGGCACTCGCTCGTCTGCTCGCTTTCGCTGCCAGTCCTGCCGGGTCGCGTCGATCTCCTCGCCGAGCTCGTCGCTGCGCCGCTCCAGCTCGTCAGCATGAGCGTCGAGGCGGTCGGCGGCCTGACCGAGCTCGCGCTCTTCCTTGGTTTCGCCGTCCGGGCCCATGCCAACAGGCTAGGCCAATGACAGCTCGGCGAGCGAGTCGACCAGCTCCAGCCGCTCAGCGAGCCCGGTCAGCTCCAGCAGCTGCTGGACCTGGCGGGGACCGCGCACAACGACGAAGCGCCGGCCCGCGCCCTGCGCTTCATGCTCGGCCTTGATCAATGCGGCAAGCCCCGAGGAGTCGATGAACTCCAGCGCGGTCAAATCGACAACCGTCAACTGCCGCTGCGCGTCGCCGGCCCGTTGTAGCGCCGCGGCGAAGGCATCGGTCGAGGTCATGTCGAGCTCCCCAGCGACAGTGACGACGACCGCCTGCTCGCCCTCTCTCACCTCAAGCTGGAGGCCGCTCGCCGCCATGCCTGCGTGAAGCCTACTGCACGATGTGCGCGTGTAACCCGCCCGCGGTGTGTCGCGCCCGGGGCGGTCGGGTAGCGGGCCAGTGCAGGTCTTCAGCAAACGACGACGCGCTTTATGGAGGTGGCCAAATGGTCCGACGGGTGATTCGAGTGCTTGAGCTACCGGTCTCGCTCTCGCTCGGGGTGATGAAGCAGAGCGCGTCGTTGGCGGGCCGGGTCGTCGGCCGGCTGCTGACCGGTGGCGGGCCCAGCGAGCCGCCTGCTCCGCCCCCGCCGCCGCCCGCGCCACCGAAGCGCCGACCGCGTCCGGCGGCTGAGCGATCGCCTTCGCGCCCGAAGCCAAAGCGCCCACCGCGGGCGAAGGCTCCCGCCGGCCCGGAGTCAGGCGAACGCGGCCGTCGCGACAACGGCACCGAGCACGCCGAAGCCCCGGCTGCGAACGCCAAGTCGCCCGCTGCCGAGCAGGACACCCCGGTGATGCCGCCCGAGCCGGCGGAACCGCCGCTCGGGCCCGAGCCCAGCGAGCTCGAAAGCCTGACGCCCCCGCCGGGGCCTGCGCTGGCGGCACCGCAGCCCGATCCGGAACCCCCCACTGCGGCTCCTGAGGACGACGAGTCGGGGGTTGCGGCTTCGGCGTCAGAGCCGTCAGAGCCGGAGTCGGGGCCGGCTAGGCCCGAGGCCCCCGCTGTGGAACACGAGCCCGGGATGGGCACTTCCGTGCGGGCGCCTGATCCGCATGCGCCGCTGAACACCCCGATCGGCGAGCCCGACCCGACCGAGTGGCCGGATCCCTACGACCAGCGCGACGATCCCCGGGACCTACCGGAGGGCGAAGAGATGGTGTTCGGCGACGAGAAGCATCCCCCCACGGGCGCCACCAGCACCAGCCAGCCGCACCCCTCGCACGACCCGGAGGCCGAGCCGTGGGAGGGCCCGAAGCGCGACCGAGTCGATAGCTAGCCGCCCCCGTCGCGGCTCTCTCCGCCCCTACCGCCGTCGTCGGGGCGCGCCCCCTTTACGGTCGGTCGGCGGTCGCGAGGGCGCCTCTCGTGCGAGGCGCCCTATCGCCGCTTCCACATCACCCAGCGAGACGCTTACTCCACATCACCCAGCGAGACGCTTACGCAGCATCTCCTTGCCCTGCTCGCCGCCCTTGCGGCTCTCGTGCTGGGCCTTGCGGAAGAAGTCCGCGAGCTCGTTGTCTCCCTCACGCTCGGCGTCCTGGATGTAGTTCTCGAGCCGGAGTGCGTTGGACAGGCACTGCTCGGTGAACCAGATGACGTTGTAATCCTTGTCCTGGGTGCCGGTGACCTGCCCGGACTCCTGGGTTGAGGACATCAGCAGTCCTTTCCTCGGGGGTTTGCGATTCGCCGAGCAACTACCCCTAAGTGATGGCGCTAACCATTCGGGGTGGGCATGGCGCTAACCATTCCGGGTAGGACTTTCGGGTGACCCCCTCGCGCGCAGCGGAAGGTGGCGACCGTCCCCCCGCGCCCGTCCCGGATCGGCCCAGCAAGGCAAACTTGGGCGACGCCGTTCAGCGCTGCCGCGCATGCGACCTGTGGGAGGGAGCGACGCAAGGGGTGATGGGAGAAGGCGCCCGGCGCGCCAGTGTGGTCCTCGTGGGCGAGCAACCGGGGGACCGCGAGGACCGGGAAGGCCATCCCTTCGTCGGTCCGGCTGGGCGAGTCCTCGACCGGGGTCTGGAGCGGGCCGAGCTTCCCCGCCAGGATGTCTACATCACCAACGTGGTCAAGCATTTTCGCTACAAGCTTCGCGGCAAGCGACGGATCCACCAGCGCCCCGATCGCTGGCAGGTACAGGCATGCATGCCGTGGCTCGAGGCGGAGCTCGCGATGGTCAAGCCGCGGGCACTGGTGTGTCTCGGGGCTACCGCCGCCCAGGCCCTGATCAGCCCGAGCGTCCGGGTCGGCCGCGACCGGGGAAGGCCGCTCGAGTCCGGGCTCGCGGATCTCGTGACGGTCACCGTGCACCCCTCCTCGATTCTGCGTGCGCCCAGCGACGCCGAGCGTGAGGCGGCGTTCGAGGACTTTGCGGCGGATCTGCGCGACGTGGCCGAGTGGGTGAAGACACGCCGGGGTGCTTAGCGCGGCTGGGGCAGGGTAGGTGACGGCCATGCGATTTATGCCCGCAACGCTCACTGTGCCACAGCCGCAGGAACCGCTGACGCCGTCGGTGCCCGAGGCGCCGATCGCACCGGCCGATCCGGATCCGGGGACGCCTGGCCAACCCGAGCAGCCGGCCACTGTGCCGGACCACGAAGAGCCGGCGACGCCGGCCGTGCCAGAACCGGGGCCCGGAGGCGAACCAGAACCAGACCCGAATGAGGCGCCGGCGCCAGGAGAAGGCTAAGCGAAGCAAGGATGACTTAGGGAATCGGGGCGCGGAAAGTGGGTAGCCTCGAGCGTGGAGACGATGACTAGGTGGGCGGACCAACACGCTTCAGGTAGGGCAGAGCGGCGTCACCTCGACGTCAAGCGAGCTGCTGAGGGCAGATGCGCCGGCGTCCACGACGCCGCGTCCCCGCCGTGCTCGGATGACGGGTCCGACCTGCACGCCCAGGTCGCTCTGCACCCCCACGAGGCTCTCTTCTACAGCGACGAGGGTGAATATGTTCAGGGGCTGCGTCGATTCTTCGCCCCTGCGCTGGCCGCTGGCGATCCTGTTGCGGCCGCCCTGCCGAAGTCGAGGCTAGAGCTGGCGCGACAAGCATTAGAGGGCGCCGGCGAGTACGAGTTGTTCGACATGGAGGAGCTCGGCCGCAACCCGGGTCGAATCATCCCCGCCGTCGAGAGGATGCTCGCCAAGCACGAAGGGCGGACTCTGCACTACGCCGGCGAACCGATCTGGGCGGGACGCTCTCCGGCCGAGATTCGCGAAGCGGTGCGTCACGAGGCGCTGATCAACCTCGCCTGGCCGGGTGCGACCGTGCGCGTGCTGTGTCCATACGACGCGAGCGGTCTCGACGACGACGTGCTGAGGAGCGCCGAACGTACCCACCCGACGCTCGATATCGGCGGCGATGTGGCGCAGAGCACGCACTACAGAACGGCGCCCCCGCCCGAATGTGACCCGCCGCTTCCCGCTCCACCGGCGGAGGCAGCCACGCTCGAGTTCGGCCCTGACGATCTGGGAAGCGTCCGCGCGCTGGCGGCCGAACAGGCCGCTCGCGCCGGGTTTGCGAGCGAGGGGGTGGACGATCTCAAGGTCGTCGCCAACGAACTCGCGAGCAACGCGGTACAGCATGGCCAACCGGCGCGGCGGGTCGCCGTATGGCCGGAGGGCGGCGAAGTCCTCTGTCAGGTCACCAGCCGCGGCGCCATCGCCGACCCTCTCGCCGGCAGGCGCAACCCGACCCCGGAGGAGGGTCACGGCACGGGGCTCTGGATCGTGCACCACCTCTCGGCGCTGGTGGAAGTACGCACCGGCGAGCACACCACGGTCAGGGCCCATCTGTCGGCGAACTGAGGCGGCGCACCCGCAGCGGCTTGGCCGGGCACCGATCGGGTAGCCCGCCTGCATGCGGGTCGTTATCGTCGGTGCCACCGGGAACGTTGGCACGAGCGTGCTCGAGGCACTTGCGCCGGAGGAGGCGATCGACGAGATCGTGGCGATCGCGCGGCGGCAGCCCACCTCGCCGTTGCCGCGAGCCCGCTTCGTGGCCGCCGATATCACCCGCTCGGATCTCGCGCCTCTGTTCCGCGGCGCCGACGCGGTGGTTCACCTGGCCTGGCTGATCCAGCCGGGACGTGACGAGTCGACCACCTACGCCGTCAACGTCGACGGCAGTCGGCGGGTGTTCAGGGCGGTCGTTGAGGCGGGCGTCCCGTCGCTTGTGTATGCCTCCTCGGTGGGGACTTACTCGCCCGGGCCCAAGGACCGTACGGTGGACGAGTCGTGGCCCACTGAGGGCGTCGGCAGCTCCTTCTACGCTCGCCATAAGGCGGCCGTCGAGCGAGAGCTCGACGGCCTCGAGCGCGAGCAGCCAGAGCTGCGTGTGGTGCGCATGCGCCCCGGCTTGATCTTCAAGGCCCACGCCGCGACCGAGATAAGGCGCCTGTTCGCGGGTCCGCTGCTGCCGGGGCGGCTGGTCTCCTCGCGCTTCGTGCCGGTCGTTCCCGACACGCCACGCCTGCGTTTCCAGGCGGTTCACTCGCACGATGTCGGCGACGCCTACCGCCGCGCACTGCTTGCCGGTGTCAGCGGTCCGTTCAACCTCGCCGCCGATCCGACGATAGGCCCTGCGCAGCTGGCGCAGGTGCTGGAAGCTCGCCGGGTGCCGGTCTCCGCGAAAGTGCTTAGAGCAGCGGCAGCCGCCACCTTCGCCCTGCGGTTGCAGCCGAGCGAGCCCGGTTGGCTGGATCTCGCGCTCGGAGTGCCGCTGATGGACAGCACCAGAGCGCGAACGGCGCTCGGATGGGAGCCCCGACACGGAGCGCTCGAGACTCTTCGCGAGCTGCTGCGTGGGATGCAGACCGGGACCGACTACCCAACGCCGCCGCTGACGCACGCCGCAAGCGGGCCGCTGCGGATCCGGGAGTTGCTCACGGGCCTCGGCGCGCGACCGTGATCCTTGCATCCACGGAAGTCGTCGCCCAGGCCGCTTTCAAGCACCGTAACCTCGGTGCTCGGCATGTTGCCGGGACATGATTCCGGGTAGCCCGCAGTCATGTCTGTACGTTCGCCCGCGGGGCTCTCCAACTGGACGTCTTCCGCCGGCAGCACTGGTGTCAGCCCGGGACCGAGCACCGTCACCAAGCTCGGTGAGAGCTGGCAGTCGCTGGTCGAGTTTGACCTCGAACTCAACCCGCGCGCGAATGGCTGGGCGTCCCCTGGGAGCAGACGGCTGGCGGCCCGCCTCGCGCATATCGCCTCTGGGCCATTCGATCCGCGCACACTGACAGCCGATTCCACAGGATGGTTGGGGCTGCTGGTGGTGGAGGGGATCGCGCTCGTACAGGTCGACGCCGGCCGCGCCCCGATCGGGTGGTTGGTGGGAGCCGACGACGTCGTCAGGCCTTGGGAGATGGACGAGGTCTCGCTTTTGCGCGGCGCCTCGTGGCAGGCGCTGACGCCGCTGCGTATCGCACTGCTCGACGCGGACTTCGCGCGCCGTGTGGCGGGCTTGCCCGCGGTGGCCGACGCGCTCATGGCGAAGGCGATGCAGACCAGCCACTGGCTCTTCGGCAAGTCGCTCGTGACGGGTACCTCGGTGATTGAGGAGCGGCTGCTGTTGCTGTTCGCGCTCCTCGGCGAGCGTTGGGGAAAGGCGACGAGCGCGGGGGTCGTCGTGGCCATGCCGCTGACCCACCAGGTGCTGGCGACTTTGATTGGGGCGCGGCGTCCGTCGGTCAGCACTGCGCTCAGGGGGCTCTCGGCCGCCGGGTTGCTCAGGCGAACCGCAGAGGGCTGGCTGCTGTGCCGCACGTCCAACAACGGACGGCCGCGTCCGCGCTGCTGGCGCCAGTACGCGGAAGCGCTCGGGCTCGCCGTCAGCTAGGACCTTCGGCTCATCTCACGTCGCGGGCGAAACGAGACCACCTCGTCGCTGTCGGGTTGGGTGTGCGGCACGCGCGGCAGCTCTCGCTCGTTTTGACCCCCCAGCAGCGGGTAGTTCGAACGCGCCAATGCCCGAGCGTTCCCGTCCTGCGCTGCTTAGGCGCCGCGCGATCGCTTGGGGCCTGGGCTGGATGTTCGCGGCGGCTCTGTACCTGCTGCTGATCGACATCACCGATCTACCCGAGCTGATCGTCGGCGCAGGCGCCGCGGTGCTGGCCGCGACAGGGCTCGAGCTGGCGCGGGAGCAGGGGATGGTCGGCGAGAGCATCCGCTGGCGTTGGCTGCTGCGCGTCTACCGACCGTTCCTGCGCGTTCCGCGCGATTGTGTAGTCGTCTGCGCGATGGCGCTACGCGGCCTCGTCAGCCGGGAGCCACGCATGGGGGAATTCCGTGTCGTGCCGTTTCGACAGACAGAGGATGAGCCTCATGAGACGGGTCGGCGTGGGCTCGCGGAGGCGGCGGGTTCGCTTGCTCCCAACACGTTTGTCGTGGGCATCGACGGGGAGCGGGAGCTGATGCTCGCCCACCAGCTGAAGGTCAGTGGTGGACGGGAGGCGATCGATCCGCTGGAGCTCGGATGAACGAGTGGGAGATCGCCGCGACCGTGCTCGGGTTCGCGCTCATTCCCTGCATCGCTGTGGCGCTATTCTCGCCGCCGCCCCACGGGCTGGTTGCGCTCGAAATCGCCGGCGTGCTCGTGGCCACGATGTTGATGCTGCTGTCGGAGGGCTTTCATCGCCAGCCGTTCATCGACTTGGCTGTGGTCCTCGCTCCGATGGCGCTGGTCGGCGCACTCATGTTCGCGCGGCTGATGGAGCGGCACTTGTGAACTGGCGGATCCTGGTCGCGACCGTGCTGCTCGTGACAGGCGGTCTGCTGGAGGTGCTCGCGGTGGTCGGGCTCTGCGCGCTGCGCGATCTCTATGACCGCATGCACTTTGTGGGTCTGGTCAGCTATGGAGCGCTTCTCATCGCCGTCGCGGTCGTGTTCCGTGAGTCGTTTTCGCTGATCGGCGACAAAGCTCTGCTCGTGGGCGTGGTGCTGGTGTTGAGCGGGCCGGTACTGGTCCACACCACGATGCGCAGCATGCTCATCCGCGAGCGCGGTGACTGGAAGGCCGCCATCGACGACGCGAGCAAGGAGGACACATGACCGTCCTGCAGATTGCGGCGCTCGCCGCGGTCGCGCTCGGAGGGGCCGCGGTTGTCCTGGCGCCCGATCCGCTCCGCCAGGTCCTGGTGCTCGGCATCTACGGCATGTCCTTGACGGTCCTGTTCTTCGTCTTCCAGGACCCCGACGTGGCGCTTTCAGAGATCGTCGTCTCGACGGTCGGCTTACCCGTCATGGTCCTGCTCGCGCTGCGCAAGGTCAGCGAGCACCAGAAAGAGCGCGAGCGGCAGCAGCAGGGGGAGGAGACGTGAACCGCCGCGGGCGACTGGGGTTGTTCGCGCTTGCCGGCGCCGGACTGGCGGCCGTGCTCGTGATCGGGTTCACCGGTCTGCCCGATTTCGGCTCCTACCACGGGGTGTACGGGCGGGTGATCACCGGCGTCGCCGTCACGCTGCGCCACGGAACCGACACGATCACCGCGCTGAACTTCGACATCCGCGGCTTCGACACCCTGGGCGAGGAGTTCATCCTGTTCGCGTCGGTGCTCGGGATCGTGCTGATCCTGCGCCAGCTGCGGGGCGAGCAGGAGGAGCCCCATCAGGAGGAGTCCGAGGAACACCACTTCGCGGGAGCGAGCGCGGCGCTGCGGGCGCTCGGCCTAACGCTGATTCCGACCATTCTCGCCATCGGTGTGTACATCGTCGTCCACGGGCAGATCACGCCAGGTGGCGGCTTCCAGGGAGGGGTGATCCTCGCGGCTGCCCCGCTTGGCGCCTTCATCGCCGGGCGCTACCTGGGCATGAAGACGATCGCGCCGCATGTGGTGATCGAGCTGGGTGATGCGCTGGGGGCCGCAGGGTATGCGCTCATCGGGCTGAGCGGGCTCGTCTTCGTCGGCATCTTCTTCAAGAACACGATCCCGCTCGGAATCCCGGGGCACCTCCTCTCCGGAGGCCAGCTTGATGTCGCCAGCGTGTTCGTCGGGCTCGAGGTGAGCGGCGCGTTTCTGGTCGCCTGGACCGAGTTCTTCGACCAGGCGCTGATCGTCAAGCGAGGCAGCCAGTGAGCTTCCTGCCCTTCGCCATCGCCGCGTGGCTGTTCGTGTTCGGCCTCTACGGCGTGGTTTCCAGCAACAACCTGGTCCGCACGATCATCTCCCTGACCGTAGTGCAGTCCTCCACCTACCTGGTCCTGCTCGGCGTCGGGTACGTCCACGGCGGGGCGGGCGCGATCTTCGCTGACATTCCCGCAACCGCCAAGACGGTCGATCCCGTCGTCCAGGTGCTCGTGCTGACGGACATCGTGATCGAGGCGACCGTCACCGGACTGCTGCTGGCAATGGCGGTTCAGGCTCACAAGCGATTCGGAAGCCTCGACCCGCACGACATGCGCGCGCTTCAGGACTGATGCAGCCCTCCGCTTCAGGACTGATGCAGCCCTTCGCCGATAGCTACCGCTAGGGGCCAAGGTGCACATCACCGCATTACCGATATTCATTCCCATGTTCGCGGCCGCCGCGCTGACGGCGGTGCGACATTGGATGCCCCGTCTGCTGAACGACGCGATCGCGATCGGGGTGGCGATCGCGGTGGTGGTGCTGTGCGCCCTGCTTCTCGCTCACACCGCAAACGGTCATCCCTTCGCCTACTGGATGGGCGGATGGCGGCCGAAGCATTCGGTGGCGATCGGCATCTCGCTGTCGATTGATCCGGTCGGGGCGGGCCTCGCAACATTTATGGCGCTGCTCATCACAGCGGCGCTCGTCTATTCGTCGCGCTATTTCGAGGCCGCCGACGGGCTGTATCACGCGCTCATGCTCGTCTTCCTGGCGGCCATGGCGGGCTTCTCCCTCACCGGCGACCTATTCAACCTGGCTGTCTTCTTCGAGCTGATGGGCGCGGTCGCCTATGCGCTGACCGCATTCAAGACCGAAGAGCAAGGGCCCATACAGGGAGGGATCAACTTCGCGATCTCCAACAGCATCGGCGCCTATGCGATCTTCACCGGCATCGCGCTGCTGTACGCCCGCACCGGCGCGCTCAACATGGCGCAGATCGGGCACACCCTCGACGGTCACCACGCCGACCCGCTCGTGCTGGTGGCGATGGCACTGCTGTTCATCGGCTTTCTCACCAAGGCCGCCGCCGTGCCAGTGCATTTCTGGCTCGCGGACGCGCACGCCGTCGCGCCGGCCCCAGTATCGGTGCTGTTCTCGGGGGTGATGGTCGAGCTCGGCATCTACGCGGTGGCGCGTCTGTATTGGACGATCTTCGCGGGGCCGCTCGGGCCTCATATCGACGCGTTACGGGCGATCCTGATCGCCTTCGGGACGCTGACGGCGCTTTGGGGGGCGGTGATGTGCTTCTCGCAGCGTCACCTCAAGCGCCTGCTTGCGTTCTCGACGATCAGCCACGTGGGCATGTTCGTCTGCGGCGTGGGCTTGCTGAGTGCCAAGGGATTGGCAGGGGTGATCACCTACGTCATCGGACACGGATTCACCAAGGCCGCCTTGTTCATGCTTACGGGCGTCTTTCTGCACCGCTTCGCGACGATTGACGAGTTCGACCTCCACGGCAAGGGAAGGGAGATCCCCTGGGCTGTGGTCCTGTTCGCGGTCGGCGGCCTGCTCTTATCCGCGATCCCGGTGGTGACGCTGTTCTTCGGCAAGTCGCTGCTCGACGCGGCGGCCCTGGATGCGGGATATCCGTGGCTGCCGAGCGTGTTCGTGGTGTCGTCGATGGTCACCGGCGGGGCGGTGCTGCGCGTGAGCGGACGCCTCCTTGGCTGGGGTGCGCCAGAACTCGAAGGCGGACCGCAGGCCGCGGAGGCGCGCGAGGAGGAGGGCGAGGAGCAGGCGCCGCGCGACTACACCCCGCCGCTGATGCTTATCGTCCCCGCGGTGCTGCTGCTCGGCGCGATCGTGATCGGCCTGATTCCCGGGGCGGTCCCGGCGATCGAGGTGGCTGCCGGACACTTTCTCGACCACCTGAGCTACATCAACTGGGTGCTTCGCGGACACGTTCACTTCGCACCCGCCTCGACCAGTCACATCGAGGGCTTTGACTATGCCTACGCCGGCGGTGCCACCCTGGGCGCGCTCGCGCTCGCGGCGCTGGGACTGTTCGGCAGGCCTCTGCGCCAGCGGGTGCCTGATCTCCTGCTGCGGCCGGTGGTCGGCGCCATAGGAGGGCTCCGTCAGCTTCACTCGGGGCACATCGGTGACTACATCGCATGGTGGACGGCGGGAGCGGCGGCGCTGGGCGGCGCGTCGCTGATCTTTCTGCGATGAGTATGCGGTCCAGATCACGCGCGGTGGCTCTGGGCTCGGTGCTCGCGGCCGTCTCGATCGCCGGCTGCGGCGCCCTTCCTCCGCAGGCGCCACTGGCCTACGCGCAAAAGCTCGACCGCGCCACCAGCGGGATCTCGACCGCATGCGGGTACGCCTATTGGGCGACGGCTTTTCCCGGCAATCACGCTCAGGTGCTGAGTAAGCTGGAGGACGCCGCGCTCGGAGCCGCCCGCAAGCTCGAGGGGGTGTTCCGCCGCAACCGCAAGTGGGTCTACCAGGGCTTCACGGTGGCGGAGATCGCAAGCGACGGCGTCTCGATGCTGGACTCATGCGGTCTGCACAGAGCGGCGCACCAACTCAAGCAGGCGACCACCGCCGGTTAGGCTAACCACCGTGGACCGGTTGCGACCGGCGAGCCCCCACGAACTCGCCAGAATTTTCGACGCGCTTGCCGAGGCGGTCACCGTGACCGAGCCCGACGGACAGCTCGTATTCGCCAACACGGCTGCGCTCGAGCGCATGGGCCTGCGCACGCTGGAGGAGGCACGGTCCCAGGGCCCCGGGGGACTGCTTGGCCGCTACGAGATCACGGACGAGGTCGGCCAACCGCTTGATCCCGAGCAGCTGCCGGGCCGCAAGCTACTGCAAGGAGCAGCGCCCGAACCGATGTTGCTGCGCCTGGTGAGCAAGGAGAGCGGTCGGGTCATGTGGACGTTGGTCAAGGCAAGCGAGTTCGTCAACGATCAGGGCCGTCGCCTGGCCGTGAACGTGCTCGAGGACATGACCGAGAGCAAGGAGCAGGAGCGACGCGAGCGCTTCCTCTCGCACGCGACGCAAGTCCTCACCTCGTCGCTCGACTACGAACAGACTCTGCGCCAGGTAGCCGAACTTGTAGTTCCCGATCTCGCCGACTGGTGCTCGGTGGTGATGCTCGAACGGGGTCAGATCCGGCAGCTCGCGGTCGCTCACGTGGATCCCGAAAAGGTCGCCTATGCCCGTGAGCTGCAGACCGAGTTCCCGCCGAACCTGGACGATCCCGCCGGAGTTGGAGCGGTGCTGCGGACTGGGCGGCGGCAGTTTTCCCCGGTCATCGATGATGAGCTGCTCGTCGAAATGGCGCAGGGCGACGAACAGCTGCGTGTCGCGCGCGAGCTGCAGATTCGCTCGGCCATGATCGTGCCGCTGTGTTCCCAACAGGGAGAGGTGCTGGGCGCGATCACGTTCGTGGCCTCGGACCTCGCAGGAGCATTCGACGAAGCCACGCTGGCCTTTGCGGAGGAGTTCGCCGCACGCGCGGCGAGCTCGGTTGAGAACGCGCGGCTGTACCGCGAACGCCATGAGACAGCCGACACCCTGCAGCGCAGTCTGTTGCCCGCGCGTCTGCCGAAGGTGGCCGGTTGGCAGATCGCCACGCTATACCGGCCGGCGGCCCCGGCGGGCGTGATCGGGGGAGACTTCTTCGACCTTTTCTTGGTCGATGGCGGCTTCACGGCCGTCATCGGCGACGTCGCCGGAAAGGGCATCGAGGCGGCCGCGCTGACCGCACTCGCGCGCCACTCGCTGCGGGCTTCGGCCCTGCTGGGCCTCTCACCGGCTGAGAGCCTGGGGCTGCTGAACCGCCTGCTGCTGGACGAACCGGAGCTGTCGCTCGTCACAGCTGTGGTTGCGCGCGTGAGTTCTTCGCGTTCCAGGGTCAAGATGACGCTGTCCTGCGCTGGCCATCCCCTTCCGCTCCGGCACCGCGCGGGCAGCCCGCTTTTGGAGATGGCGAGGTCGGGATGCTGCTCGGTTTCCACGCGGGTGCGGCCTGGAGCGAGCGGGCAATCACCCTCCAGCCCGGGGACACGGCGCTCTTCTACACCGACGGTGTCACCGACACTCCGGGGCGCCAGGGCCGGCTTGGAGAATCCGCGCTCAAGGAGATCGTCTCAGGCGCCCCGCAGCTGCCCGAGGATCTGCTTCAGGCGCTCGACCGTGCGCTCGAGGACTTCCGGGTGGGAGAACCAGCGGACGACGTCGCCGCGCTCGCCGCTCAGCTGCTGCCGAGTGCGTCGCGGCCGGCACGGCGCCCAGCTCTGACGCCGTCAGTCGCTCTCAAGTGAGATCAGCTCGAGGACACCGGCGACCTCGAACAGGCGTCGCACCTGCGGCTGCGGGTTGCGGAGCACCAGTGCCTGTCCGGAGTCGTCCGCGCGCCGCTGCGCGCTCAGCAGCAGGCGCAGCCCCGTGCTGTCGATGAACTCGAGCCCGGCCAGCTCGATCATGACATGGCCGGCGCTGCTGGCCTGGGCGGCGTTCAGCGCTTGTTCAAGGTCCGGTGCGGAGCCGAGGTCGAGCTCGCCTGCCAGCGAGACCGTGACCGCGCCGGCGTTGGTGGCGGACCGCACGCTCAGCTTGTCCCGCCCAGGGCTTGCTATCCCCTCGAGTTGCTCCGTCATCGCGGGGGATTATGGCCTCCACGATTGCCGGAACAGGCGTCTAGTTGCAAAACGACCGTGGCGCGATTGTCAGCGCGCAGACAAAAATGAGGCTTGCAGGCCCCTTCGGGAGGGCAGCGCGGATAACGAACTGCCGGACCGTCGCGGGGGTCGTTTGGAGAGTTCGTCTTGATCGAACGAGAGAGCGCCACAAATGGAGACGCTTCGTTCCATCACTGTGCGCTGATCCATGAGGCGCCCGAGCAGTACCTGCGTGGCGTGCTGGGCCTGATCGAACGCGGTGCGGCTGAGGGCGCCCCGGTCATCGTCGCGGTGCCTCCCGAGCGCGTCGAGTTGATCGCCCCGCTGCTCGAGGGCCAGCGCACCGCGGTGGAGTTCGTCGATATGCGGACGCTGGGCCGCAATCCGGCCTGGATCATTCCCGCCATGCTGCACCGCCTCGAGCGCAACCGCGGTCAGCGGAGGTACGTCGTTTGTGAGCCGGTTTGGCCGGGGCGCTCACCCGAGGAGATCGACGAGGTGATGCTCCACGAGGCAATGTGCGAAGCAGCGTTCGGCTCAGATCAGATCAGCGTCCTTTGCCCTTTCGACGCCGGAGCGCTCGATGCCTCGGTCATCGCGGACGTCAGGCGAACACATCGCCTGCTGTCGGACGACGGGGCCGGTACGGCCAACCCCGACTACAGCGAGGCGTCCATCTTCGAGCGCATACGCATGCCGCTGTCGGAGCTACCTCCAGGCGGCAACCACCTGGCTTTCACCTCTGCTGAGCTGGGCGCCGTTCGCACGCTCGTCGCGGCGCAGGCGCTGGCGGCCGAGCTACCGCCGGCTCGGCAAGCCGACCTTGTGTTCGTGGTCAACGAGCTCGCGACCAATTCGGTCAGGCACGGGGGCGGGCGCGGCGAGCTGGAGCTGCGTGTCACTGCCGAGCGCGTGATCGCGGAGGTCCGCGATCTCGGGCGGCTCGAGGATCCGCTGGCGGGCCGCACGCATCCGGACCAGCTCCGTTTCGAGGGACTCGGGCTGTGGCTCGTCAACCAGCTCTGCGATCTGCTCCAGCTGCGCAGCGGCGACACCGGAACGACCGCGCGGGTGCAATTCAAACGGAGCCCTGAGGCCGCTTTACGGCTCTGATCACCTCGGCCGGCTGGGCCGCGGGCAGAGCGCGACCTAGCCCAACCGAGCCGCTCGCTCACGCACGCGGCCAACAAGCTTCTGGTCGACGGCCAGGCACTCGTTGACCGCGGTCGGGATCACCAACACCGCGCCCTCGTCGGCATCGAAATCGAGGTCGTCGGCACCCCGCGCATCGAGCTGCACCGTCACGCAATCATCGAGATCCGCGTCGTTGGCGAGCATGTAGTGGTAGAGGCCTTCGAGCCTCGGAAAGGTGCTGATGCCTTGTCTCGGCTTCCCATCCACGACTCCCGAGCCGCGGCACACGGGGCACACGTAGTGCCAGCGCACCTTGCCCGCACAGGCCGGGCAGTCCGCCGCCGGGCTCGTGAGCAGGCAGGACCAGCATCGATGATCGGTTGAGCCCTGGCTGGAGCACTTGTCGCAGGGCGAGCCGTGCTCGGAGCCGCCCCATGGCTCGGTGCGCTGATTCTCTCGCGCAAGCAGCTCGGCGGGATCGTCCTGTGCACGGTTCATCCGGTAGCAACGCACTGAAGGCCAATACCCGTTCCACGTCGAGGCACATGCCAAGCCCGCCCGAACCCGGACACTTGAACCCGCCTCAACCCGGACATACCTGCCGCCGAATTTCGCTTCTGGCCGGTCGTGTAATTGAGAACACATCGCAATAGCAATTCGCTCGAAGCTGAGATAGGTTGCCGCTTGCGCGGAAGGAGGACGACCTCAAACGATGACTGGCAGTCGTTACAAGAGGGCATGGCGCCGGGCCTATCGCGGCCTCGACAGGTCCGAGCGGCGCACCCTGGGCGCAATGGCGATGGTCGTCTGCGGGCTCCACGTGGCCGGTTTCCTGCTGCTGTTCCTGGCCGTCGCGCCGCACCACGACCGTCTTGGCGGCGCCGGCGTGTTCGCGGTCGGCACGGGGATCACCGCCTACATGCTGGGCCTGCGCCACGCCTTCGATGCCGACCACATCTCCGCGATCGACAACACCACGCGCAGGCTCATGTCCGAGGGCAAGCGCCCGCTGAGCGTCGGCTTTTTCTTCTCGCTGGGGCACTCGACGATCGTGTTCGCGCTCGCGTTTTTATTTGCCCTGGGGGTGAGGAGCCTGACCGGCCAGGTGCAAAGCTCAGGCTCCACGTTGCACAACGTGACGGGCTGGCTCGGGACCGGGATCTCGGGCACCTTCCTTTACCTCATAGCCGCGCTGAACACGGTGATCTTGGTCGGCATCGTCAAGGTCGCTCGCGGGCTGCGCAGCGGTCGCGTCGACGAAGCGGAGCTCGAACGCCGGCTCGACTCGAGGGGCTTGATGAACAAATTCTTCGGGCCGCTGACGCGCCGAATCAGCAAGCCCCGGCACATGTATCCGATCGGTGCGCTGTTCGGATTGGGATTTGACACCGCGACCGAGATCGGGTTGCTGCTGCTCGCGGCAGGCGCCGCCGGCGCGGGGCTTCCGTTCTACGCGATCCTGTGCTTGCCGCTGCTGTTCGCCGCGGGCATGTCGCTGCTCGACACGATCGACGGCTCGTTTATGACCTTCGCCTACGGTTGGGCGTTCTCACAGCCCGTGCGCAAGCTCTACTACAACCTCACCACCACGGGACTGTCGGTGCTCGTGGCGTTCGCTGTGGGCACGGTCGAGCTCGTCGGGCTGCTCGCGCAGAAACTGGGCGCGCGCGGCTCGTTCTGGCTGTGGTGGGAGCGCCTTGACATGAGCACGATCGGGTTCATCATCGTGGGCATGTTCCTCGGCGTGTGGTTGCTGGCGCTGGTGGTGTGGCGGTTCGGCCGCATCGAGCAGCGCTGGAGCCCGGAACTCGCCGAGGAGCGCTCAACGTGACCGAATCTCCCGACGTAGAGCCGCTCGCCTTCGCCGACCTGGCCGACGCGGTGCGCCAGTTGCGTAAACGTGAGCTGCGTCTGACGACCGCGCGCCGGCTCGTGCTCGAGGCGCTGTTCGCAGCCGAGGTGCCGCTTTCGGCCGAGGAGCTGGCGGAGCACTCGGGGCTCGAGCTGACCTCGGTGTACCGCAACCTGGAGACACTCGAGCGCCACGGATTCGCCCGACACGTGCACCTCGGGCACGGCCCCGGACGCTATCTGCTGGTAGGTCGAGGCGAGAGGGAGTACCTCTACTGTGAACGCTGCGGCCAGCTGCGCGCGCTGGAGCCCGCGGAGCTCGAGCCGGTGCGCGATCAGATCAGAAAGCGGTTCGGATACGAGGCGCGCTTCACTCACTTTCCGCTCGCGGGCCGTTGTCCCGCCTGCGCTCAAGCAGCCAGTCGCGCCGCGGCCACCGCCGCCTGACCGTACGAGATGCCGCCGTCGCCCGGCGGTAGGCGCTCCGGCACAAGCACGCGCAGGCCTGCCCGCTGCAGCGTTGCGGCGACCGACTCGAGCAGCACCCGGTTCTGAAACGAGCCGCCGGCGAGCACGACCGTGCCGAGGCGGCGCTCGCCCGCCAGCGCCATGCACGCGCAGGCGGTCGCGGCAGCCACGGCATTGTGGAAGCGCGCCGCTACCTGGCCGGTGGGCGCGCCGCGCGACACCGCGGCAGCAACTTCTCGCACCGTCGCACGCGGGTCGAGCACGATCCTCCCCTCCTGACGTGAAAGCGGCAATGCGTAGAAGTCGTGCTCGTCCGGGTCACACAACCCCTCGAGCTCGATCGCGGCCTGACCCTCATAGTTGACCTCGAGACGCACGCCACACAGCGCCGCCACCGCGTCGAACAGGCGCCCCATGCTGGTGGTTTGGGGCGACGCCACCCCGCGCCGGCAGAGCTCGCTCACCGCGCGCCAACGCTCGGCAGAGATCTCCCGCGCGATCTCTCCCACGGGCTCGGAGCCGCCCGCCTCCTGCAGCCATGCGCACGCCATCCGCCAAGGCTCGCGGATCGCGCGCGCGCCGCCGGGCAGCCGCACGGGCAACAGATGCCCGGCACGCTCGAAGCCGGCCAGATCGCCCACCAGCAGCTCCCCGCCCCAGATTGCGCCGTCGCTGCCATAACCGGTGCCATCGTAGATCGCGCCCACCGCCGGGCCGCTCTCGCCGTGCTCGGCCAGGCACGCTGCCAGATGGGCGTGGTGGTGCTGGACGCCGATCGGCTCAAGGTCCTCGCGCTCGAGCGCGTACTTGGTCGAGAGGTACTCGGGGTGCAGGTCGTGGGCGACGATCTCGGGCTGTACGCCAAATAGTTGTTCGAAGTGGCCGATCCCGTCGGTGAAGCTCTCGAGCGTCTCGTAGTTCTCGAGGTCTCCGATGTGGTGGGAGACCCATGCCCGCTCGCCTTTGGCCATGCAGAAGGTGTTCTTGAGCTCGGCACCGCACGCCAGCAGCGGCCGCGGCGCGGCCATGGGGAGGCGGATGCTGGCGGGGACGTACCCACGCGAGCGGCGGATCAAGAGCGGCGTCGCTCGCCGCCGCGTGGCGCGCACCACCGAGTCGTCGGTGCGTGTCTCGATCGGGCGGTCGTGAATCAGCAACAGATCCGCGATCGCCGCCAGGCGCTTGCGCGCGTCCTCGTCGCGGTAGGCGATCGGCTCGTCGGAGACGTTGCCGCTCGTCAATACCAGTGTCTCGCCTGCGTCGCACACCAGCAGGTGGTGAAGCGGTGAGTACGGCAGCATCACGCCGAGGTCGCGCGAGCGCGGCGCGACCGCCGCCGCCACGCGAGCGCCCGGCCTGCGGCGGGCGACCACGATCGGCCGCTCGCGGCCCTGCAAGAGCGCCTCCTCCACCGTGTCCAGCTCCACCAGCGCCCGCGCCGCGTCGAGGTCGGACGCCAGCAGCGCGAACGGCTTGTCCTCGCGGTGCTTGCGCTGGCGCAGCGCGGAGACCGCCCGCTCGTCGGCGGCGGCACACGCGAGGTGGTAGCCGCCGAGCCCCTTGACGGCGACGATCTTCCCGTTGCGCAGAGCGCCCGCTGCGGCCGACAGCGCCTCGTCGCGTTCGCCCAGATGCGAGCCGTCGCGACCGAGCAGCGTCAGCTGCGGGCCACACACCGGACAGGCATTGGGCTGCGCATGGAAGCGGCGGTCGAGCGGATCCTCGTACTCGCGACTGCACACCGGGCACATCGCAAACGCGGCCATCGTGGTCAGCGGCCGATCGTAGGGGACACCGCGCACGATCGTGAAGCGCGGGCCGCAATTGGTGCAGTTGATGAAGGGGTAGCGGAAGCGGCGGTCCTCGGGGTCGAACAGCTCATGCAGGCAGTCGGCACAGGTGGCCGTGTCGGGGGTCACAGGTGCCTCGGGACTCTCGCCCGCCGGGCTGTGCAGGATCTCGAAGCGCTCGCTTCCCTGAGATGCAAGCCACTCGGTCTCCACACGCTCGAGCACTGCCAACGGCGGCGCCTCAGAGGGCAGCCGACGCAAAAACCGCTCGACCGCGACCGCCGGCCCTTCGACTTCGAGCACCACGCCGCGGGCGTCGTTGTACACGAACCCGCCGAGGCGAAGCTCGTCGGCGAGACGGTACACGTAGGGGCGAAAACCGACGCCCTGAACCGTGCCGCCGACCCTCACCCGCGCGCGGCGGCGCCCGCTCACGCTGGCGGCGCTCGCGCCCATCGCCGCTAGGGCATCGGCACCCGGTCGAGGATCGCGTCGGCGCTCTTGGACAGCGTGTCGAAGCGGTCCTCGTCGGAGACCATGTAGCCCCAGGCCAACGCGAGCAGCAGCACCGCCAGCAGGGCGAAGAAGCCTTTGTGGTTGCCGTTGTCCTCCATCTCTGTCCTCCTTTAGGGCTGAATCTCCACCAGTTCGCGCAACACGTGATACGCGCTGGCCTGCGCCTCCTGGATGCGCGGGATGTGCTGCGAGCGCGTCACGACCACGTGGTCGGCGAGCTGCTCGGATGCCACCTGCCCGCCGTCGTAGCCGACCATCGCGATGGTCTCCAGGCCGCGCTTGCGGGCCTCGGCCAGCGCGGCGATCACGTTGTCGGAGTTGCCGGAGGTCGAGAGCGCGAGCAGCGAGTCAGCCTCGGCACCGTAGGCGATCACCTGACGCTGGAAGATTTCCTCGACCCCGACGTCATTGGCGATCGCGGTCAGGATCGCCGAGTCCTCTGTCAGGTCCACCGCCGGGCGCGCAGGCCAAGACCCGGGCGGGAGCCGGAAGTCGGCCACCGCGTCCATCGCATCGGTGGCCGAGCCGCCGTTGCCGAGCGCGAGCAGCTTGCCGCCCGCCTCGAAGCGCTCCCGGAGCGCGCCCGCCGCCGCCGACAGCACGGCGCGATTGTCCAGCAGCGTCTGCTGACGCAGCAAACCGACCTCATGCGCCTTCATCTGGACCGAATCGCGGACGTCTGCCATCACCGCCTCCAGGTCGTGCTCGCGCTCGGCCAGGAATGGATACAGAAAGCTGGAGGCGCCGGTGTCGTGCACCGGCCGGGCTTCGCGTCCCTGCAGCAGTCCCCGGTGCTCGAAGAACACGTGCACCAGCTCCCACAGGACGTGGTAGTGGGTCTCGGCCAGCTCCTGGCGCACGAATGGGTCCGCGCTGGGTGGGTCGAACTCCCACTCCGCGCCTACCTCGAGCGCGTAGGCGATCGTCGCGCAGCCGCGCTCGTGCGCGACCGCGAGCGCCCGCAGCAGTTGTGCGTCACGACTGTCGGTGCCGAAGCCGATCACGATGTCGTCGGGCTTGGCGATCAGCTCCACCTGGAGCGGCAGCGCGCCGCCTTCCTGCACCAGCCCGATCGCCGGCAGGGCGCGCTTGCCCACGATCACCGGATGCACGAACTCGACCGCGACGTGACGCACGTCCGAGCGCGCGGGGGGCGTGCTGCCGAGGGCCACCAGCCGGCCGCCGCGGGCGAAGCGCTCTGCCATCCGATGGCACAGCCGCGCAGTGCGCTCCGCCTGCGCTGCAAAGAAGCTCTCGTTGGCCTCGGTGCGGCGCTCGAGCAGGCGCTCGATCAGGCCCGCGCTGCCACTCGTCGTGCTCACGCGGTCGATACCGCCGCGCCTGCCTGCGCGCGCGCGGAGAGCTCCAGCAACCATTCGCGGAACTCCTCTGTGCCCTCGCCCGTGCGCGCACTCACCAGCATGCGGCGCACGCCGGGGTTGACCGCGTCGAGGTTGTAGAGGAAGCGATCGAGGTCGAAATCGAGGTGGGGGAGCAGGTCCGTTTTGTTGACCACGACGAGCTCGCAGGTGCGGAACATGAGCGGGTACTTGAGCGGCTTGTCCTCGCCCTCGGTGACCGAGCAGACCATCGCGCGGGCGTCCTCGCCGACGCGGAACTCGGCGGGACAGACGAGGTTGCCCACGTTCTCGATCACAAGCAGATCGAGCTCTTCAAGCGGCAACGCCGGCAGTGCCGAGCGCACCATGTTGGCATCGAGATGACACTCGCCGCCGAACCCGGGGTCGGTGTTGAGCTGCGTCACCGGCACGTGCAGGCTCGCCAGGCGGTCGGCGTCGTAGGAGCCTTGCACGTCGCCCTCGAGCACGCCGACGCGCAACCCATCAAGCGGCGGAGACAGAACCCGCTCGAGCAGCGAGGTCTTGCCCGCGCCCGGCGCGCTCATCAGGTTCACCACGGTCACGCCCTGGCGGTCGAAGTCGCTGCGATTGGCGCGCGCGATCGTGTTGTTGGCGTCGAGCGCATCCTCGACCACCCTTATCTTGGTGCGATGCATTCGGCCTCCTTAGCTTGCGATTCCTCGACCTCGATGTAGTCAACCAGCAACTCCTCGCCCGCCAAAACCTCGACGTCGCCTGCGGCACATTCGGGACAGCGGAACTGGACCCACTGCGGCGCCCACTCCTGCCCGCAGCGGCGGCAGCGCAGTCGGGCCTCAACCTCGGTCAGCGTCAGCCCCGCTCCCTCGCAGGGGCTCTCGCGGGCCACGATCTCGAAGTAGAAGCGAAGCGACTCGGGCACCACCTGCCGCAGTGCGCCGACGCGCACGCCGACCTCGCTCACCGGGCGACCGCCAGCGTGCTTCAGCGCGGTGTCGAGAACCGCGGTCGCGACCGAGAGCTCATGCACCGCTCAACTCACCGATGGTCTCAAGCACCAACTCGACGGCTCGCGCCACCGACGCCTTGACCGACTCGCTGAGGCCGAAGCCCACGTCCTCGACCACCTCCGGCTCGCACGCGACCACGAACACCCGTCCCGGCCAGCCGCCTGTGTACTTGACGAAGCGCAGCACGGTCTGGGGATCCATACCGTGGGGGTCGATCATCTGCCCGTCCTCGATTCCGCCCTCGATGTTGTCCGGCTGGGCTTCCATCACATACAGCGTGCCGGGCGCTTCGCCCTGCCGGCTGACGTCGACCAGGATCAACGCGTCGTAGCCGCGCATCACCTCGTAGGCGAGATCGAGGCCGCCGGAGCCGAAGTCCATCACCTGCACGCCGGTGGGCAGTTCGCGCTGCGAGAGCGCCTTGGCCACCTCGCCGCCGAAGCCGTCGTCGCGCAGCCACGCGTTGCCAACGCCGGCGACGAGGATCTGCTTGGTGCGCTGGAGCGCGTCTGTCATTGCAGTTGCACCTCATGGGGTCGGAAGAACAGGTAGCGGCCGGTCTCTCGCATCAGCTCCTGGCCGGGGTCGTCATCGACGGTCACCGCGAGGTGGACCCGGTCGTCGTAGTCGACGTAGATGCGCTCCACGGTCGCGCCGCGCCCGTCCAGCATGCGGTCGTATGGGTCGCGGTCGGTCCCCGGCGCAAGCACGACCTTCGCCCCCCGCTCGAAGGTCACGCCGTCCACGACCGCGCGCTCCTCGCCGGGGTTGTCGAAGGCCCCCGGGGCGCTGCCGTAGCCGGGGCCCGCCACCTCCTTCAGCCCGCCGTGAACAGACATGATCTCCTGCGGGCCGAGTGCCAGGGCGCGCTCGAGCATCGCTTGCACCGCCGGGTCCTGCGCCGCGGCCTGCTCGCGCTCTGCGTCCGTCAGCGAGTGGATGTGCAGCAGCAGCGCTTCCTCGATCTCGGTGTTGTCGAACAGGTTGCCGTGGCTCTCGGGCGCGATCCGCGGATGGTCGGGCAGCGCGATCGTCGCCCCCAGCACGGCGTCGTCCGTCGCGGAGGCCAGCACCGGCCAGATGTTGACGCTCTCGTGGCCGGTCTCGAGCGGCGAGAGAAACCGGCCCGCCGAGACCCGCAAGACGATGTGGGTCGAGATGAACGACAACGTCAGGGCGGCGCCGCGCTCGAGGCCGGCCGGCACCTCCAGCGTGTTGTGCACGCACGAGCGAACGCGCACGCGACCGTCGTCGGACACCTCGGAGCGCAGCGTGAAGCGCCCGCCCTCGAACAGCGCCGTGGCGCGCTCGCCGACCGGCACCGGGCCGAGCTCGGCGCGGCGCTCGCGGGCCTCGAAGCGCTCGCCCTCCGGTACCAGAAACCGCAGCTCGGCCGACAGCGTGGCGCCGGACAACGGCCGCGCGAAGCACTCCAGCCGCGCGTGGTCGTAGGCGCCCGCGCACTCGGCCGCGTAAGCGGGTGGATAGACGATCCCGAACGGCGTCGGGGTGGCGTTCTTGGTCGCGCCGGGCGTGTAGGGATAGAGCGCGTAGCCCTCGTAGAGCAATGAGTTGACCAGCTCATTGACCATTGAGCAGCTCCTCGACACAGGCCTCGAACGTGGGCAGCCCGCGCTGGGCGCGGAACGCGTCCAGCGCGTCGAGCGTCGCGCGCTCCAGGCGGATCCAGCCCCAGCCCGGGTAGTGCTCCTCGATCATCGTGCGCCAGGCGGAGACCGGCATGCGGAACTGGGCGGTGCGGCTCCAAGGCACCGGCGTGACCTGCAGCGCACCCCGCTCGCCGCGATAGAAGACCTGACCGTTGAAGTGGAAGGTGAGTGGCACCTCACCGTCGGCCAGCGCGTAGAAGTACTTGGTCGCCGCAACCTCCAGGTCGAAGGTGCAGGGCAGCTGGATGCCGAAGGCGGTCTGCTCTCTGAAGGCCGGCACCACCACCGCGACCTGGGCCCAGGGCAAACCCTGGGTCGAGGGCGCCCACCGCGCCGGCGGGCCGAACAGCTCCGTCAGCCGGGCGCGCGCCTCGGGGTCATAGCCGCGCTTGGCGGGATCGATCATCACCTGCACTGACAGCGCCAGCGATTGGATCTCGTGGCCGCCGGGCTCGGTCGCCGTCGCGGAGAAGACCATTGTGGGAGCGGCCGCGAACGCCAGATGCGCGGCGCTCGTGACCTCGAACTCGGGCTCAGGCGCCCGCAATCCGCTACCGAGCGCCGAAGGCTCCACGCTCACGGTCTGGCCTCCGTCAGCTTCGCTCGCGCCCGCAGCCCCGCGAAGAACCCCGGCACCGCCTCGTGCAGGGCGGCGCCGCCGGAGATCCCCTCCCAGCGGGTCTTGATCAAGCCGACCAGCGCGTAGCACTGGTCGATCGGCGCGATCACGTACTGGGCGGGAGACTCGAGGCGGTTGATGATCAGTGCCTCGGCGTCGGGGTCGAGGTGGTCGAGCACCGGGTTGCGCTCCACGAGCTCCTCCCAAGCGTCAAGCGACAGCTCTGACTCGGTTGCCCCCGCTGGGCTCGGATAGAAGGCGACCACGCCGTCGGTCACGGTCGAGCGCATGAAGAACGCGAGCGCGATCGGCACCTGAAAGCGCGCCCACAGCTGCTCATCGAGCTCGAAGCGCTCGAGCCACAGCGTGCGCGTGCCCACCGGCCGGTACTCGGGGTCGCCGGAGTGAAGCGCCCAGCAGGCCTCGCACGCGCACACGATGCGCCGCTCCTCCAGCTGCAGCAGATGGCGGTGGTCATCGGGGATGCTGGCGCCGCAGACGTCGCAGCGCTCCCGGGCCGCGGTGCCGCGGGGCCCGTTGCCGTCGAGCGACGGGGCCGGAGTCCCCGACGCCAGCGACCGCAGCCGTGCCAGCGTCGCTGCTCGGCGGCGCGCTTGCACCAACTCGTCGATGCGACTCATACCGCGACCCGGACGCCGCCCGCCTCGAGCAGCGGCACCGGGGTCAACTGCAGCGGCTCGCCGCCGGCGGCCCGGCCGGCGCGCCTCAGGTCGAAGTCGGCGCCGCAGCTCGGGCAGCGCAGCAGCGGTCCCTGCAGCGAAGCCGCGTGCAGCGGCTCACCGCAGGCCGCGCACGCGTCCTTGTAGGCCAGCAGCGAACCCTCGACGTTCGCCACGACCAGCTCGGTGCCGTCGACCGCGAGCGCACACAGCGAGCCGACCCCAACCCCCTCCGCCTCCGACAGCGGCACCCAGGCCACGGGCCGCTCATCGACCACCGGCAGGCCTCCAGCGTGCACCATCGGCAGCTCGAAGTCCCCGTTGACCGCCGGCTCGGGCTCCGCGCCCGCCACCTCCAGCCCCGCCAGGTCGGGAGCGTGCTCGTCCAGCGCTTGCTTGATCGCCAGCTCGAGTGTCGCCCGCGAGGCCGCGCATCCGTCGCAGCTGCCCTGCAGCGCGATCGTCGCGACCCCGGCTTGCAGCGAGAGCAACTCGACCCCGCCGCCGTGCGACTCCATGTACGGGCGCACGCTGTCAAGCGCCTCGCGCACCCGCTGCTCGAGCGGCACGGGATAGAGATCGTGAATTAAAAGCAAGCTCGAGACGGCGCCGTCCTGCGCAAGCTCGTCGAGGATCGTCGTCCCCGCCTCGCGGGCCGCGGCGATCGCCTCCACGATCCGCCGCAGCCCGTCGCCGTACATCGCGATCACCGCGGAGACCAGATCCTGCGCGAGCTCGCGCGCGGCGGGATCCGGCAGCTCCTCGACGCGCGCCGAGAGCTGCTCGACGCGGTCGAGCAGCTCTGCAGGCGTCACCTGCTGCGTCATGCCAGTCCGGTCGGCGTGTGGATCACCTTGCGCACGCGGCCCTTACCGGTGTACATGTGCACGCCGCATGGCAGGCAGGGGTCGAAGCTGCGCACGGTGCGCATGATGTCCACGCCCTTGAAGTTCTCCGGCCCGTTCTCCTCGAATATTGGGGTGTTCTGGACCGCGTCCTCATAGGGCCCGGGGGTGCCGTGGGTGTCGCGCGGGCTGGCGTTCCACGGCGTCGGCGGGTACGGCTGATAGTTGGCGATCTTGCCGTCGCGGATCACCATGTGGTGCGAGAGCACGCCGCGGGCCGCCTCGTGGAAGCCGCAGCTGATCGCCTCCTGGGGGACCGTGAAGTCGTTCCAGCTCTTGGTCCGCCCCGCGCGCACCTCCTTCAGCGCCCGCTCCAGGCAGTGCAGCGCAATCAGCGCCGAGTACGCCTGGTGATAGGAACGGGCGCGGTCGCGCTCGATCGCGTTGGACTTCTCCGGCACCTTCCACTCGAGCTCCATCTCGGGCATCGAGGCCGACTTGGGCAGCACCATCTGGATCGACTCGCCCGTCGCCTTGGCGTAGCCGAAGTCCACCAGGCCGGCCTTGGCGGTGCACCACTGGCGCGCGAACGGACCGCCGCCGGTGTCGCAGCAGACGTGGTTGCCGGTGCGCTGGTCGTAGACGCGCGGCGAGACCACCCAGCTGTACTTGTCGGCGAAGTCGCGTGCCTGCGGCTTCGGCAGCGTGACCTTGTTCCAGGGGTGGGTCTTGTCCACCGGGTTGCCGAGCGGATCGTGGGTCACGAACGTGGGCTCGTTCTCCCAGCCGTCGAAGTACGAGCTGCCGAGCAGGATCCGTATCGCCAGGTTGATCTCGACCAGGTCGGTTGTGATCAGCTCGCCACCGATCGCGATACCCGGCGTGATGTACCGGTGGCGCCCCCAATCCGTCATGTTCCTGTAGCTGTAGTCGACGTAGTCGGGATCGTCGAACGAGCCCCAGTTGACGAGGTTGGTCTCCCTGTAGCCGACCATGTCGTACCCCGGCAGCTCCTGCAGGAAGAAGTCGTACAGGTCATCGTGCATCGGCACGACCCGCTTGACGTAGTCGAAGTAGCGCATCAGGCGCACGTAGTAGTCGGTCAGCGTCTGGTGCGTGATGTCGGCCGAGCAGCCTCCCGGCATGATCGTCGAGGGATGGGTGTGGCGGCCGCCGAACAGGCAGTACATCTCACGCGTGTAGCGCGCCACCTGCAGCGTCTCGAGGTAGAAGCTGCCCGTGAACGGGTTCAGCGCGCGCATGATGTCGGCGATCGTGTCGTAGCCGTGCAGGTCCTTGTGGGGCGCAGAGGTCTTCTCCGCCTTCGCCAGCAGGCTGGGGTTGGTGTCCTTGACCATCTGCTCGCAGAAGTCCACGTTGGCCATGCAGTCGTTGAAGATCGCGTGGTCGAACATGTAGTCCGCGGTCTCCGCGAGGTTGAAGGCCAGATCGCCCAGCGGCGGCGGCTTGACGCCGTAGGCCATGTTCTGGTTCAGGCACGAGCACGTGCAGTGGTTGTCGCCGCAGATGCCGCAGATCCGGCTGGTGATGAAGTGGGCGTCGCGCGGGTCGATCCCCTTCATGAAGATGTCGAAGCCGCGGAAGATCATCGACGTCGAGTAGCACTTCAGGACCTGCTGATTGGAGAAGTCGATCTCGGTATGGATGCCGAGGCTGCCGACGATCCGCGTGATCGGATCCCACGACATCTCCTTGACCATCACCCGCTGCTCTCTTGGTGTCTCTACTGTGGCCATGCTCTATCTCCTAGAACTCGATCCTGGTCGCGCCCGTTACCAGCGCTTCTGATAGCCCGTGGTGAGCGCCGGTCCGCGTTTGCGCCACTCCGGTTCGATGTCGAACTTCTTGTCGATGTTGCGCTTGCGGAAGTAGCGGAACACCGGCCCGTAGGTGAACTTCTGGAAGTTCGCGCCGGCGTTGCCCCACGGGTCCGGATCCATGAACGGCATGTACTTGTCGGGGAAGCCGGGCATCGTGCAGGCCATGCAGATGCCGCCGACGTTGGGACAGCCGCCGATGCCGTTGACCCATCCGCGCACTGGCACGTTGCACTTGACCACCGGGCCCTTGCAGCCCAGCTTGACCAGGCAGCGGTGGTCGGAGCCGTATTCGGTGGCGAAGTTGCCCTGCTCCGTGAAGCCCGCGCGGTTGCAACCCTCACGCACGGTGCGCTCGAACAGCCACTTGGGCCGCAGCTGCTCATCCAGCTCGGGCACGGGCGCCAGACCGGCCAGGTGGAAGACCAGGTACATGAGCGTCTCGGTCGTGTTGTCGGGCTGCGCCGGGCAACCCGGGATGTTGACCACCGGCAGGCCGGCCTTGGACTTCCACTTCCAGCCCAGGTAGTCCGCCACGCCCATCGCCCCGGTGGGGTTGTTCTTCATCGCCGGGATGCCGCCGTAGGTGGCGCAGGTCCCGACGGCCACCACCGCAGCAGCCTTGGGCGCGAGCCGGTCGATCCACTCGTTGAGCGTGATCGGCTGGCCGTTTGAGGGGTTGACGCCGAAGCCGGTCCAGTGGCCCTCGCCGTTGATCTCCTCGTTGCCGACGGAGCCTTCGACCACGAGCACGAACGGGTCGAGCTTGCCCTCCTCGGCGTCATACCACGCCTGGATGTACTCGTCCCCGACCTCGAAGGCGATCACCTGGTTGTGGACCACCACCCGCGGCATGCCGGGGATGACGCCCTGGATGATGTCCTCGAGGCTGGGGTTGGTCGCCGAGGTCATCGCCACGGAGTCACCCTCGCACGACAGGCCCGTTGTCATCCACAGGACGTGAGCGGTGACCTGCTCGGTCTCGTGCTGTCTCTCGGTGAATTCGACTGTGGCTGCCACCTGAAGTCCTCTCCTCGCTGTTTTTCAGCAGATCCGCGGCAGGGGGTCACCGACGAGCTCGTCCATTACCCGCCTGCCGCCAAAGCTTGTCTCCACCAGCACCATCCCCGGCGGCTCGGCACGCACCTCGCCGATCACCGCCGCCTGCTCAGATCCCTGTACCGACCGCAGCGCATCCAGTGCCCGCTCGCTCCCCTGCGGCGCCACGCAGGCGACCAGCCGCCCCTCGTTGGCGACATACATGGGATCGATTCCCAAAAGCTCGGCCGCGGCGTGCACGATCGGCGAGATGGGCACATCGGCCTCGTGCACTGCGATCGATACGCGCGAGGCCCGCGCGAGCTCGTTGAGCACAGAGGCCACGCCGCCTCGGGTCGCGTCCCGCAGGCAGTGAAGCTCCTCGCCGGCCTGCTCGAGCAGCGCGTCGACGGCGGGCCACAGCGGCCGCGTGTCGGACTCGATCTCGGCGTCGAGCTCGAATTCGCCCCGCGCCAGCATGATCGCCGTGCCGTGCTCGCCCACCGGGCCCGAGACCAGGATGTGGTCGCCGGGCGCCAGGCGGTCGGGCGCCAACGTTGCGCGCGGATCAATCACGCCGAGCCCCGTGGTGCAGATGTACATGCCGTCCGCGGCGCCCCGCTCGACCACCTTGGTGTCGCCGGTCACGATCTCCACCTCGGCGTCGCGGGCCGCTTGGGCGATCGCATCGACCTCGGCCCGCAGCGCCTCGGCTCCCAGCCCCTCCTCGAGTATCAGCGACAGCGACAGCGACAGCGGTCGCGCGCCCGCGACGGCCAGATCGTTGACCGTCCCGTTGACCGCGAGCTCGCCGATCGAGCCGCCCGGGAAGCGCAGTGGCTTGACCACGAAGCTGTCGGTGGTCAGCGCCACGCGCGTGCCGTCGAGCTCGATCACTCCCGCGTCCGCGAGTGCGGCCAGCGGGCTGCCCTCCGGCCCCGAGAAGGCGGGCACGAATAGCCCTTCGATCAGCGTGCGGGTGGCTTTGCCGCCGGCGCCGTGGGCTAGCGTCACCTGCTCGTCCTTGAACCGTGGCCGCTTGCCGCGCGCCGTCTCGATGATCTGGAGCACGCGCTCCTCGCGGCCGACGGCGCTCATCAGACGGCCGCCTTGTCGCGCGCGTAGCGACCGTAGTTGTAGTAGGCCGCGCACGCGCCCTCGGGCGAGACCATGCACGTCCCGATGGCGTGCTCGGGCGTGCATGCGGTGCCGAACACCTTGCACTCCCAGGGCTTGATCACGCCCTTCAGGACCTCGCCGCACTGGCACGCCTTGGGGTCGGCGACGCGCACGCCGGGGACCTCGAAGCGCTCCTCGGCGTCGAACTCACGGTAGGCCTCCGACAGCCGTAGCGCGCTTTGCGAGATGAACCCGAGCCCGCGCCACTCGAAGTGCGGCCGTAGCTCGAACACCTCCGCCATCGCCTCCAGCGCGCGCAGGTTGCCCTCGCGCGGTACCACGCGCTTGTACTGGTTCTCGACCTCGCAGCGGCCCTGCTGAAGCTGCGTGAGGATCATCAGGATCGACTGCAAAAGGTCGAGCGGCTCGAACCCCGAGATCACCACCGGTCGCCTGTAGTCGGCCGGGATGAACTCAAACGGCCGCGCGCCCACGACCGTGCAAACGTGGCCGGGGCCGATGAAGCCGTCGAGCCGCAGATCGGGCGACTCGAGCAGCGCGCGCAGGGGGGGCACGATCGTGACGTGATTGCAGATGCAGGAGAAGTTTCTGATTCCCTCGGCTCTGGCCCGCTTCAGGGTGAGCGCCGTGGAGGGAGCGGTGGTCTCAAAGCCGATCGCGAAGAACACCACCTGACGCTCGGGGTTCTGGCGCGCGATCCGCAACGCGTCGAGCGGCGAGTAGACCATGCGCACATCGGCGCCCTGTGCCTTGGCATCGAGCAGCGTGTACTGCGAGCCGGGAACGCGCAGCATGTCGCCAAAGCAGGTGAAGATCACGCCCTCGTTGCGCGCCACCGCGATGCCGTCGTCGACCCGTCCCATCGGGATCACGCACACCGGACAGCCGGGCCCGTGCACCAGCTCCACGTTTTCCGGCAGCAGGCCGTCGATGCCGTACTTGTAGATCGAGTGCGTGTGCCCGCCGCAGACCTCCATCACCTTGTAGTGGCGGCCCGGTTCAAGCGCCGCCATGATCTCGCCGGCCACCACCCGTCCCAGCTGCGCGTCGCGGAACTCGTCGACGAACTTCATGCGATCGCCACTCCCGCATGGACCAGCACGGGGTCGCCGGGCGCGACCGGCTCGACCAGATCGACCGCGATCTCGTGACGCTCGCCCTCCCGGTCTACGCAGACAGCGCCCGCGGCCGACACCGAGACGACCCGCATGGGGATTCCCTGGTCGCCGCAGGTAATGCAGCCGGACTGCGTGTCGCAGGCGGCGCCGTTCATTCGATCACGCTCGCCTTGAGCTCCTCGAGCTCCTGCTCGTACTCGGCGCCCATCTTCGCCAGCAGCGAGAGGGTCGCGTGCGCCTCCTCCTCGTCGACCTTGGAGAGCGCGAAGCCGACGTGGATCAGCACCCAGTCGCCCGGAATCACACCGCCGCCGTCGCCGTCCGCGAGCAGGCCCACATTGATGTTGCGGCGCACGCCGACCACGTCGACCTTGGCGATCTGGTTGTCCTGATCGACGAACTCGATCACCTGCCCAGGAATCGCCAAGCACATACGCCTCTCCGATCTTCCGGCCGCACGGCTCACAGCCGGCGCGTCCACCGGCCCGGATGCTGGTTTATCACGCCGGATCGGCCGGTTGCAGGGGGTGGGTAACCGGCATTACCAACGCCGCCGAGCTCTGACCGAGCTCGCGCCGAGCGCTTGCGGAGCGCCCCCGGGGCGGCGTAGAGTTGTCGCGAAGTCCGTTCGTCAATGGCCCACTCCCGCCGCAGGTACTCGCATTACCTGCTCGACCTCGATCCGGATCTGGGAGGCGAGCTCGACCTGCGTATGCGACTCGCGGCCCGGCCCGCGGCCACCGCAGTCACTTTCTCGCTCGAGCGGGGCGAGCTCGACCTCGCGCGCTGGCTGAGGGCGACGGCGGGTGGTCCTGGGCTCCTGGTACTGGCGGGGACGCTGGTCGGTTACGCGCGCGTGGTCGACCGCATGGTCGCGGAGCTGCTGGGTCGTGGAGACCTCGTGCAGCCGGAAGGCGACGAGGACGAGCCCGAGTTCGTGTGCTGCGACGTCAGCTGGCGAGCGCTCGAGCCGGTGCGGTTCGCGATTCTCGACAGGTCCTTCGCCGAGCGCGTGCGCCCCTGGCCGCAGCTGACCCAGGTGCTGCTCGCGCGCGCCGAGCGGCGCGTGCACCACCTCGCCGTGCAGCGTGCGATCGCCGCTCAGCCGCGGCTCGAGGTGCGGCTGCTGCTGCTGATGTGGCATGTGGCGGCGCGCTGGGGCAAGGTCGAGCGCGGCGGCATCCGCCTGGCGCTACCACTTACCCACGTGCTGCTCGGACGGCTGGTCGGCGCTGAGCGGCCATCGGTCACCCACGCGCTCAGGCGGTTGTCGGACGCATCCCTGATCAGCGCCGCCGACGACGGCTGGCATCTGCACGGCTCGGTCGCCGATCACCTCAACGCCGTTGGCGCGGGCGAGGAGGTGCAACGCTTGCTGCCGCCGCTCGCGCAGGCGGGGCGTCGATGACGGTTCGCGTTCACGCGTACGCCGAGCGGCAGCTGATTCACATTCTGTGGCTCACGACCGGCCTGGGCTGCGATGGCGACACGGTCGCGATGACGGCGGCCACCAACCCCAGCCTCGAGGACCTTTTGCGTGGCGTCTTGCCCGGGACGCCGCGGGTGGTGATTTACAACGCGCTGCTCGCCTACGAATCGGGGGAGGAGTTCATGGCGTCGTTCTGGCGCGCCGCGCGGGGGGAGCTTAACCCCTTCGTGCTCGTGCTCGAGGGCTCGGTACCGAACGAGCAGATCAACGGCGAGGGCCACTGGTCGGGGCTCGGCGTGGACCCCGACACGGGCCAGCCGATCCCGACCACCACCTGGATCGACCGACTGGCGCCGCGCGCCTCGTCGGTCCTGGCCCTCGGCACCTGCGCCGCCTACGGTGGCGTGCCCGCGATGCGCGGCAACCCCACGGGCGCCATGGGCCTGCGCGACTACCTCGGCCACGACTGGACATCGCGCCTTGGCGCCCCCATCGTCAACCTGCCCGGCTGTCCAACCCAGCCCGACAACATCACCGAGACCCTGCTGCACATGGTGCTGCACGTCGCGGGGATCGAGCAGCCGCTCGAGCTCGATGAGCAGGGGCGTCCCCGCTGGATGTTCGAGCGCACCGTTCAGGAGGGCTGCGGGCGCGCGGGCTTTGCCGAACAAGGGGAGTTTGCGTCAAGTCCAGCCGATCACCGCGGCTGTCTGGTCAAGGTCGGCTGCAAGGGGCCGGTGGTGAAGTGCAACGTGCCGATCCGGGGCTGGGTCGGGGGCGTCGGCGGCTGCCCCAACGTGGGCGGCATCTGCATTGCGTGCACGATGCCCGGCTTCCCGGACCGCTTCATGCCCTTCATGGAGGCGAACCCGCTGGGGGCGCTCAAGGCTCGGGGCGCTCGATTCTCATACGGCCCGGTGCTGAGACGCCTGCGCCACCGCGCGATCGCAAATGAATTCGACGCAGAGCCCGAGTGGCGCAAGCGCTCGGCTGCGCTCGAGAGCGGCTATCGCCCCACGTGGTGATGCCGGCCCGGGTCATCTTCCGCTGCGAGTTCTGCGCCGCGGTCCCCGACGCCGCGACGCAGAAGACGCTCGAGCATGGGCTGCGAGAGCTCGCCTTCGGCCAGTACGTCGACGTCCCGCCGGGTCGCTGGCTCGCGTGGCACGGGGGCGGGCCGCTCGGACCCCGGCGCTACGCCTGCGCCGCCCACCGAGGCGAGCTGACGGCGTACCTGCGCGAGCATTACGGCACCGTGGCGCCAAATCCCTGGAAGCGACCGCCCTACCCGACCACCGTGTGGAGCCCCGACACCGAGCATGCGATCCGCAGGGGCGCGCTGTCGTCGGTGCCCAAGTGGGGGGTGTGGTGAGCGACGCCGACCCGCTGGCCACCACGGTCTACGTGGGCGAGGGCTACAAGCCGTTCGGCGAGCTGACGCTGGCCGAGGTCGAGGCTCGGGCGGCCGAGCTGCGCGCCGCGAGCGGCGTCGGTCCCATGGCCAGGATCGCCGGCGTCGCTCGGGCCTGGAGCGAGCTGGCGCGGGCGATGTCGAGTGCGGGCGCCACGACCGTCGTAGGGCTGGGGCGAGAGCGCGCCGTCGAGTTCGCCCGGCGTACCTGGGCTTCCCCGCCTTTTTAGTGGCCGGGGCGCATGCGCCCCGGCCC
>JAVKSP010000008.1:0-46043 GCA_039583645.1 Solirubrobacteraceae bacterium | reverse complement strand
GTGCCGACCCGGTCAGTCAATTTTCGTTCCCTGGCCGGCGTCGGTGAACAACTCCAGCAACAGCGAGTGGGGCACGCGGCCGTCGACGATGTGCGCGAACGGAACGCCGCCTCCGAGCGCCTCGAGACAGGCCTTGAGCTTGGGGCGCATGCCCCCGGAGACGCTGCCCAGCGCCCGCTCCACGTCGGTCGCCGAAGCGCGTGAGATCACGCTCGCCGTGTCGGCGGGATCGCGCAGCCACCCCGGCACGTCGGTCAGGAACATGATCTTGTAGGCGCGCAACGCAGCGGCGACCGCGCTGGCGGCCTCATCTGCGTTGATGTTGTAGGAGTGCCCGTCGGCGTCGGCGCCGATGCTCGCCACGACCGGGATGTAGTCGAGCGCCACGTGCGTGAGCACGTCTACATCGACCCGCTCGATACGCCCCACGAAGCCGATGTCCTGGCCGCTCGGGGACGCCTGGCGCGCTACGCGAAAGAGCAGACCGTCGTCGCCGCACAGACCGACCGCGGGCTGCCCGTGGCGGCCGAGCCGCAGCACGATGTCCTTGTTGACCTTGCCGACCAGAACCATCTTCGCGACCTCGACGGTCGCGGCGTCGGAGACGCGCAGACCGTCGACGAAGCGCACCGGCAGATCGAGGCGCTGCATGTAGCTGGTGATCTCGGGGCCGCCCCCGTGCACCACGACCGGGTTCATGCCGACGTACTTGAGCAGCACCACGTCGCGCGCGAACTCCTCCCGCAGCTGCGCGTCGGTCATGGCCGCCCCGCCGTACTTGATCACCACGGTCTTGCCGTGGAACTCGCGAATATAGGGCAGCGCCTCGAGGAGGGTGGCGATGTCTCTCATGTGCCGCTAGGTCGTGTATTCGGAGTTGAAGCGGACGTAGTCGAGCGAGAGATCGGAAAAGAACACCTCGGTCTCGGCCGACCCCGCCGGGAGCGTGAGTGCGAACTCCACCTCGTCCCCGAAGGCGCCTGCCTCCCCCACCGTCTCCCCCCCGCTCACGACCAGCTGCCCGTCGATCTCGAGGTCAACGAGCGCGGCGGGGCCGGGCGGGCACACCATGCCCGCCGCCTGCAGGATGCGGCCGAAGTTGGGATCGCCGCCGTAAAGCGCGGTCTTGACGAGATTGGAATTGGCCACCGCGCGGGCGACCGGCTCGACGAGCTCACCCGGGCCGCGTACCACGACCCTGCCCACGCGGCCGGCGCCTTCCCCGTCGGCGACGATCTCGAGCGCGAGCTGGCGCAGCAGCGCGTCCATGGCCTCCCCCAGGCGCAGCTCGGCTTCGCTCTCCGGCACGACCGCCACGCCCGAGGCGCCGTTGGCGAGCACGAACACGGTGTCGCTGGTCGAGAGCTGGCCGTCCACCGAGATGCGGTCGAATGAGCGCTTGACGGTCACGCCGGTCAGCAGGTCGAGCGTCTCCACCGACAGCGCCGCGTCGGTTTGCACGAAGCAGAACATGGTCGCGAAGCGCGGCGAAATCATGCCCGCCCCCTTGGCCTGGGCCGAGAGCTTGACCGCGCCGCCCGGAAGCTCGACGCTGAGGCAGGCCCGCTTCGGGCCGCGGTCGCTCGTCAGCAGCGCGCGCGAGAAGTCCTCGGCGCCCGGCTCGAGCCGCTCCACCGCCGCCCTAACGCCGGCGAGCAGGGGCGCCCGCGGAAGCTCGGTTCCGATCAGCCCCGTCGAGGCGACCCCGATCTGGGCGGGATCGAGGCCGAGCAGCTCGGCGGCCAGTCGCTGTGTCGCGCGCGCCGTCTCGAGCCCCCGCTCGCCGTCGCCGGTGTTCGAGCCGCCCGAGTTCGCGACCACCGCCCGCAGGCGCTCGAGCGCGGCCTCGCGCGAGACCGTCACCGGCGCCCCCACCCGCGCGTTGGTGGTGAAGCGCGCGGCCGAGGCCGTCTCGGCGAGGTCGGACACGAGCACGCCAACGTCCGGTCCCTCGCTCTTGAGCCCGGCAGCGACGCCGGCGGCGCGGAAGCCTTGCGCCAGTCCCGTCGGGTCGAGCTCTCGCACGTGCGCCGGGCACGGCACCCAGCGGGAGCGAAAGAAGGTGTCGGTGGCGGTCACGAGATCCCCTCCCCCTCGGGCCGGCCGAACATCAGGTTGAGGTTCTGGACCGCCTGCGAGGCGGCGCCCTTCCACAGATTGTCGATCGCGGCGAACACGATCGCGCGCCGCGTGCGCTCGTCGCGGTGCACGGAGAGACGGCAGATGTTGGTCTCGCGCACGTCGCGGACGCCGGGAGGCGTCGAGGCGAGCTCGACGAACGGCTCCTCCGCGTACGTGTCGGTGTAGAGCTGCTCGAGGTCGGCTTGGTCTCCATCGCGGAGTGCCACGTAGCAGGAGACCAGCTCACCCTGGTCGAGCGGCAAAAGGTGCGGGGTGAAAGTGACCTTGATCGGCGCCCCCAACGCGCCCAGCTCCTGCTCGATCTCGGGCGTGTGACGGTGGCGGGGGACGCCGTAGGCGGAGATGTTCTCGTCGATGGAGACGAAGTGAGTCTTTTCGGTGGCCGTCCGGCCGGCGCCGGAGACGCCGGACTTCGCGTCGATCACGGCGTCTTTGATCAGGCCCGCGCGCGCGAGCGGCGCGAGCGCGAGCAGCGCCGCGGTCGGGTAGCAGCCCGGATTGGCCACGAGCGCCGAGCCTTTGATCTGCGAGCGGTAGCGCTCGGGCAGGCCATAGACAGCGTCGGCGAGCAGGTCGGGCTCAGGGTGCGGGCGGTACCAGGCTTCATAGACCGCCGGATCGCGCAGGCGGAAGTCGGCGCTCAGGTCGACCACGCGCACGCCGCGTTCACGCAGGGCGGCGACGAGCGGCGCGGCCTGGCCGTGTGGGTAGGCGACAACTGCGGCATCGACCTGTGCGTGACGCTCGAGGTCGAGCTTCTCGAGCACGAGCGGCACGCGGTGGTGGGGGTAGAGCTCGGACAGCTTCTTGCCGGCGTCGGCGCGAGCGGTTACGGCGTCAAGCTCGAAGGCGGGGTGGCGGTAAAGCAGCCGCGCTGTCAGCGCCCCGGTGAAGCCGGCGGCGCCGAAGATTGACACGCTAGGCATCCCTCACCCGCCCACCAAGCGCCTGGCCGAGCGCCTCGCCGATGGCGCGGCGGCGCTCTGCCACCTCCTCGTCGGTCAGCGTGCGGTCGAGCGCACGAAACTCCATGTGCAACGCGAGCGAGACGTTGCCCTCGCCGATGCGCTCGGGGTCGCGGTAGGCGTCGAACACCTCGACCTCTTGCAGCAGCGGCGCGCCGGCCGCGCGCACCGTCTCGACCACGGCGGCGGCTTCGACGGTGTCCGGAACGATCACCGCGAGGTCCTCGCGCACGCTGGGGAAGCTGGTGACGTCCTCGTAGCGCGCGGCGCCGGGCAGCCGCTTGACGAGGGCGTCGAGGTCGAGCTCGAAGGCGGCCACGGTGCCGCTCAGCTCCCATTGCGCCAGCACGAGGGGGTGGATCTCGCCGATCCAGCCGATCCCCGTACCGGCGGCGTTGACCGCGGCGGCGCGGCCTGGATGCAGGAAAGGCTGCTCGCCGCGCTCCACCATCCAGGGTGCGCGCAGACGCGCGAGGAGTGCTTGCATGACTCCCTTGGCGGCGTAGAAGTCCGCCTGCGCCGGCGCCTGCTCGCGCCAGCTCGGCGACCGCACCGGGCCGCTGATCAGTGCCGCGATGTGGTGGGGCTCGTCCGGCAGCCGCTCGGCCCCCGGCAGGTACACCGCGCCCATCTCAAACAGCCGCAGTGCCTGCGCGCCGCGGGCGCGGTTGCGCGCCGCGATGTCGAGCAAGGATCCCAGCAAAGTCGTGCGCAGCTCGGCTTCGCTCGAGGACATCGGGTTGAGCAGCTCGACCGCCCGGTGGTCTTTGAGGCCCAGGCGTGTTGCCAGCTCCGGTGAGGTGAAGCTCCAACCGAGCACCTCGTGCAGGCCCTGGGCGACGAGCGCGTCGGCGGCCTGGCGTCGGATTCTCTGGCGGCGGGTCAGCCGGCCAGAGGCCCCGTGGCGCGAGGGCAGCGTGGCCGGGAGCGTGTCGACGCCGTGGATGCGGGCGACCTCCTCGATCACGTCGGCCTCGCGCTTGACGTCGCCGCGCCGGAATGGCGGTGGCTGCACGTCGAGCGCCTGCGCGGCTTCCGTCGCCGTGAACTGGAGCGCCTCGAGGATCTGCTTGCAGCGGGCCCGGGGGATTTCGACCCCCAGCAGGCTCGTGATGCGCTCGTCGCGCAGACGGATCGTGACCGGCGCCGGCCCCGCACCCCCGATATCGATCGTTCCCGGGGCCAGGCGGGCGCCGGTCAGCTCGAGCATCAGCTTCGTGGCGAGCGCCTGCGCTTCGAGCGCCTGCTCGGGTTGGAGCTGCTTCTCGAAGCGGCTCGAGGCCTCGCTGCGCAGCCCCAGCCTCAGTGAAGTCCGGTGGATGTTGGGGCCGTTCCAGGTGGCGGCCTCGAGCAGGACGCGCGTGGTGTCGGAAGCTACCTCCGAGCGCTCGCCGCCCATCACGCCGCCGATCGAGGTCGGGCCGTCGCCGTCGGCGATCAGCACCATCTGCTCGTCGAGCGTGCGGAGCTGGCCGTCGAGCGTGCGCATGGTCTCGCCGGATCGCGCATTGCGGACGATCAGCTGGTGGCCGGCGACGCGGTCGAGATCGAAGGCGTGCAGCGGCTGACCGGTCTCGAGCATCGCGTAGTTGGTTATGTCGACGACGTTGGAGATCGGGCGCTGGCCGGCGGCCATGAGGCGAGCCTTCAGCCACGGCGGCGAGGGACCGATGCGCACGTCTTCGAATACGCGCGCGGTGAAGCGCGGACAGAGGTCGGTCAGGACCTCCACGGCGGCTTGGGTAATCGACCCTTGCGTGCCGGGGTCGTCCTGCCAGGACGGCGGTTGCAGTGGCGCTGCGGTGGCCGCGTGGACCTCGCGCGCCACGCCGTAGACCGCGAGGCAGTCGGGCCGGTTCGGCGTGATCTCAAGCACGAGCACTTCGGTGGCGAGCGGGATCACCTCTTCGAGCGGCGTCCCCGGCGGGGATTCGCCGTCAAGGACGATGATCCCCTCGTGGTCGGTGCCGATCGCGAGCTCGTCCTCGGCCAGGATCATGCCGTCCGACTCCACGCCCCTGAGGGTCGCCTTGGCGAGCGTGCGCCCATCGGGGAGCACCGCGCCGGGCCGGGCGACGGCGACGATCTGCCCGCTTTCGACGTTGGGCGCGCCGCACACGATCTGGGCCGGGGTACCGTCACCGATGTCAACGAGGCACACCTTGAGCCGGTCGGCCTGCGGGTGCGGGCTTGCCTCCACCACGCGGCCGACGAGGTAGCGGTCGAGCCTCTGCGGGCCGTGGTATTCGACTCGCTCGACCGCGGTGCCGGTCAGGTCGAGTTTCGCGGCCAGGGCGGCCGCAGCGAGGTCGGGCCGGCAGTACTGATGGAGCCATTCGAGCGGGACGCGCATCAGAACTGCTCGAGGAAACGGACGTCGTTGTCGTAGAGCAGGCGCATGTCCGGCAGGCCGTGCTTGAGCTGCGCGATTCGCTCGATGCCCATGCCGAAGGCGAAGCCCTGCACCTTCTCGGGGTCATAGCCGTAATCGCGCACGTACTCGAACACATTGGGATCGACCATGCCGGCGCCGAGCAGCTCGATCCACGAGGTGCCCTTGCACAGCGAGCAGCGTTCGCCCTCGGCGGTGACGCCGTCGCGGCAGTTGAAGCAGGACACGTCGAGCTCCACGCTGGGCTCGGTGAAGGGGAAGAAATGTGGCCGCAGGCGGACCTCACGGTCCTCGCCATAGATCGCGCGCGCGAAGCGCAGCAGGGTGCCCTTGAGGTCGGCCAGGGTTATGTCGGTGTCGACTGCGAGCCCCTCGATCTGGTGGAACTGGGGTACGTGGGTGGCGTCCGAGTCCGGCCGGTAGGTCCGACCCGGGACGATGATGTAAAGCGGCGGCGGTTGCAGCTCCATCGCGCGCACCTGCATGGGCGAGGTATGCGTGCGAAGCACCACCGCGTCGGGGTCGAATATGTCCTGCGCCGGCTTGACATAGAAGGTGTCGGTCTCGAGGCGGGCGGGGTGCGTGACGCTGTGGTTGAGCGCGTCGAAGTTGTAGTAGACGGTCTCGACCTCGGGGCCTTCGGCGACGTTGAAGCCGAGCCCGATGAACGCGTCCTCGATCTCGCGCCGCGTCTGCGTGAGCAGGTGCAGGTGACCGATCGCGGGCAGCGGGTCGGCTGGCAGGGTGACGTCGATGCGGTCGCGCTCGAGCCGTTCCTGAAGCTCCCTGGTCGCGAGCTCGCCGGCCTTTTGATCGATTTGTTGGGCGAGCACCTGCCGCGCCTCGTTGGCGGCCTTGCCCGTGGCCGCGCGCTGCTCGGGAGGGAGTTGGGCCACGTTGCGCAGCAGGTTCGGCAGCTCTGCCTTGCGGCCGAGGTAGCGGACCCGTATCTGCTCGAGCTCCTCGCTCGAGCGCGCGCGCGCAATGGCCGCCTCGGCCTCCTGTCTGGTCTGGGTGATGCGGTCCAGCGCGCTCATTGCGTTTGCATCGTATGTGTGAGCTCGTAAAGGGCGACGGTCGCCGCCATCGCCGCGTTGAGCGAGTTCGAGTGGATGGGGATGTGCGCGACATGGTCGGCTTGTTCGACGACCGCTTGCGGCAGGCCCTCACGCTCTGCCCCAACCATGACAGTGATTTCGTCCAGTCGGTCGAGTTCGCGCAGCGGGATGCCCGCGGCCGGCACGAGCGCGACCTTGGCGCCCGGGAGAGCGGCGACCGTGGAGGCTTTGGCGAGCCGGACCGTGAAGATCGCGCCCATCGTTGCTCGCACCGCCTTGGGGCTGTAAGGGTCGGCGGTTTGCGGACCGAGCGCGACCGAGCAGGCGCCGAAGGCGTCAGCCGCGCGGATGATGGTGCCGAGGTTGCCTGGGTCGTGGATTGCGTGCAGGTAGACGCACAGCGGTCCGGGGGGCTTTTCCGCCCAGCGTTCCTGGTAGACCGCGAGCGCTTTGGTGCCTGACGCCATGCCCGAGGCGGAGGCCAGCAGGGCCGGGTCCACGGGAGTGCCCTCGAGGCCGCTGCCGGCCGCGCAGTAGCGCTCGAGCGGCTCCCAGCCGGCGGTGTCGGCGGCGGCGAGCAGGTCCTCTCCCTCGGCCACGAAGTGACCCGCGCGCTCGCGCCAGCGCCGGCGCATGCGCAGCTTGCGGATCTCCTTCAGTCTGCGGTTGGTGTGGCCTGTGATCGTCATCTTCCTGTGGGACTAAAAAAGGCGCCCTCCTAAAAGGAGCGGCGCCCGGTTTTGAGTGCTGGTTGCCGGAGGTTGTCAGCCGGCCGCCAGCGCCTCCCGGGCGCGCTCGGCAAAGCGTCGAAACGTCTCGGCATCGCGGACGGCGATGTCCGCGAGGATCTTGCGGTCGAGCTCCACGCCTGCGAGCTTGAGCCCGTGGATGAATTGCGAGTAGGAGAGCCCGTGCTGGCGGGCGGCCGCGTTGATGCGCGTGATCCACAGAGCGCGGAAATCGCGCTTGCGCGTGCGCCGGTCGCGGTAGCGGTATTGGTCCGCCTTCAGCACCGCCTCTTTGGCCTTGCGGTAATGGCGGCTGGCGTCGCCCCGATAGCCCTTGGCGAGCTCGAGCGTGGCGCGGCGCTTCTTGCGCGCGTGGGCTCCTCGCTTAACGCGCGTCATCGTTTGCCCCCCTTGCGCTTCGGGGCCGGCGCGCCCAGCAGCTCCCTGACGCGGCCGCGGTCCGCGGTCGAGATCACGGCGGGCTCGGCCTGGCGCCGCTTGCGCTTGGCCGACTTCTTCTCGAGCTTGTGGCTCGTGAAGGCGCTGCGCGCACGCAGCTTCCCGGAGGCGGTGGCGCGGAAGCGCTTCTTCGAGCCGGAATGGGTCTTCATCTTCGGCATGGTCGCCGATCTAGTAAACCAGACGAGTTGGAGCGAGGGCCGGGGTCTAGCTGGAGACGGCGCCGTCGCCGTTGGTGGCCTCGGGCGACGGCTCGGCTTGGGCCCCGTTTGCGGAGCGGTCCTTGTCGGCCGCCAGCACGGACTTCGAGGGCGCGAGCAGCATCGTCATGTTGCGCCCGTCCTGCAGCGGGGTCTGCTCGACGACCGCGATCTCCGCGAGCTCCCCTGCCAGCCGGTCCAGCAGGGCCGTGCCCCGCTCGGGGTGGGTGACCTCGCGGCCGCGGAACATGATCGTGATCTTGACCTTGTCCCTGCCGCGCAGGAAGCGCTCGACGTGGCCCTTCTTGGTGTCGTAGTCGGCTTGAGCGATCTTGGGACGGAACTTGATCTCGCGGATCGTCACCTGCTGCTGGTGCTTGCGCGCGGCCTTTTGCTTCTGGGTCTGCTCGTAGCGGTACTTCGAGTAGTCGAGTACGCGCGTGACCGGAGGGCGGGCGTCCGGAGCGACTTCGACCAGGTCGAGATCGCGCTCCTGTGCGTAGCGGAGCGCTTGCTCGGTGGCGACGATTCCGATCTGCTTTCCGTCGGCGCCGATGAGCCGGACCTCGGGCACGCGGATCCGGTCGTTGATCCGGGTCTGGTCCCGTTCCGGCGGGCGCCGGTCAAACCTCCGAGGAACCGGCACTAGCTGGGCTGAAGAGGCGACGTCAAGCGGTGCCGGATGAGGTGTAAAGCTGTACTTGGATCAACGCGCGCCAGTATAGCGGCGGTATCGCAGCCTGAAACGGGGTCGTTGTTGCTTTCAAGCCTCAGTCCCGCGGGGCGCGTGTCCTCGCCTCTTCGGCCACTCTGGCCGCGAACGCCTCCACGCTGACCGACCCCCGGTCGCCGCCGGGGTGCTCGCGCAGCGCCACCTCGCCGGCCTCTTGCTCACGGTCGCCGACTACGAGCATGTAGGGGATCTTGCGCAGTTCGGCGTCCCTGATCTTGCGCGCGATCGATTCGGTGCGGCCGTCGGCCTCGACGCGAATGTCATCGTTCTTGAGGCGACGTGCGACCGCTTGGGCGTACTCGAGGTGACGGTCGGCGATCGGCAGCACAGCAGCCTGCACCGGCGCCAGCCAGATGGGGAATTCGCCTCCGTAATGCTCGACCAGGATGCCGATGAAGCGCTCGAACGAGCCCATCAAGGCGCGGTGGAGCATGACCGGTCGGTGCTCCTCGTTGTCCGCCCCCGTGTAGGTGAGCCCGAAGCGCTCGGGCATCACGTAGTCGAGCTGGACGGTTCCAAGCTGCCAGGAGCGACCGATCGAGTCGGTCATATGCAGGTCGACCTTGGGTCCGTAGAACGTGCCCTCCCCGTCTGCGATGCGGTAGTCGACCCCGCGTTGCTCGAGCGCCGCGCTGAGCGCGCCCTCCGCGCGATCCCACATGTCCTCGGCGCCGATGCGCTTGTCCGGACGGGTCGAGAGCTCCGCCCGCGGCTCAAAGCCAAAGTGGTCATAGATCGCGTGACCGAAGTCCAGGCAGCGGTTGACCTCCGCTGGGATTCGGTCCTCTGAACAGAAGATGTGGGCGTCGTCCTGGGTGATGTGGCGCACCCGCAAAAGGCCGTGCAGCGTGCCCCCGGGCTCGTGTCGATGCACCAGTCCCTGCTCGGAGAAGCGGATCGGCAGGTCGCGGTACGAGCGGCGCTCATTCTTGAACAGCTGTACGTGCGCGGGGCAGTTCATCGGCTTCAGCCCCATCGTGCGCCCCTCGACCTCGGTGAAGTACATGTGCTCGCGGTACACATCCCAGTGACCCGAGGTCTTGAACAACTCCACGTCGTACAGGAGCGGCGTCTTGACCTCCCGGTAGCCGCGCGCTGCGTTCTCCTCTCGCCAGAGCTTCGTCAGCTCGTTCCAGATGACCATGCCGTTGGGCATCCAGAACGGCGCGCCGGGCGCGAGCTCTGAGAACATGAACAGCCCGAGCTGGGGGCCGAGGCGGCGGTGGTCGCGTGCGCGCGCCTGCTCGAGCCGCTCCATGTGCTGATCGAGCTCCTTGCGCGAGAAGAAGGCGGTCCCGTACACGCGCGTAAGCATCGTGTTGCTCGCGTCGCCCCGCCAGTAGGCGCCTGCCACCGACTGCAGCTTGAAGGCCTTGATCGTTTTCGTGGACGGCGTGTGCGGCCCGCGGCAGAGGTCGGTGAAGGGACCGTTGGTGTAGAGCGAGACGGTCTGGACGCCCTGCTGGCGGACCAGGTCTTCGATCAGCTCGACCTTGTAGTCCTGGTGCTCTTCCTGGAAGCGTCGTTGGGCCTGTTGCGCCGGCACGTCCTCGCGCACGAACGGCTCGTCCGCGGCAATGTGCTCTCGCATCTGGGCTTCGATGCGCTCGAAGTCGGCATCGCTGACATGCGTGCCCGCGGGGAACTCGAAGTCGTAGTAGAAGCCGTCTTCGATCGGCGGGCCGATCGAGATCTTGACCCCGGGATAGAGCTCCATCACCGCGGTCGCCAGCACGTGCGCGGCGTCGTGGCGGATCAGTGCGAGCGCGTCGGGTCCACTGCGCTCGGTGATTACCTCTAGCGGCTGGGGCTCGCCGTCGCCGGCGGGCAACGCCCGCGCGAGGTCCCTGACCTCCCCATTGACCTTGACGGCGAGCGCGGCCCTCGCCAGGCCAGGGCCGATCGCGGCGGCGGCGTCGGCGCCCGTCGCGCCGTCCTCGAGCGCCAGGGTGGTGCCATCGGGCAGCTTGAAGTCCATTTGCGGGATGCTAGTTTCCTTGCCCCCGGGCGATTAGCTCAGCTGGGAGAGCGCCGTCTCGACAAGGCGGAGGTCGCTGGTTCGAGCCCAGCATCGCCCATGGCTGTCGGGCGGGGACGCAGGTGCCGGCAGCCACCGGAAACTCGGCATGGGGTAAGAGCCTCTCGATCGCGGGGTATGGACTCCGACTCACCCTCAGAATCCCCTGCAACCACGGGGCTTGACACCCGCCAAGCTCGACGCGCTACATCATCTCGGTGGGGGCGTGCCCCTTGAGCAGAGCGTACTGTCACTGACGGCAGCTGGGAGATCCTCGCTGCTCCGATTCGCCCCCAAAGTCAGAGCAGATCCTGGCAGCACTACGGCTCATTTCTTTACCCCTCGAGGCAGGGCTGGGCTGACCCCACTCGCGTCGCGAAGCGGGAGTTAGCTACGACAAGTCGTGCGCATGGAACGCGAGCATCGGCATCGTCGCTTGGTGGGCACCGCCGTACCGCCGCATCGTGAGAATCCGACAGCCGCGCAACGCTGCTCCTTCTCATTGCGAAGCGAGCGTCGACACGGGTATCAGCGGCGAGGCTTCCGAGGGCAAATTCCGCCTCAAGCCAAACGATCCGATTTGACTTGGCATCCGCACACGAGGCCCTCCTGAGCCGTCATGCCGGCTCGACCTCTAGGTAGACGGTCTTGTTTCCGAGCGCTTCGCCAGCCCCTTCGTAGATCCTGCGCCCGAGTCCGTAGTTCGCTTGGAGCGCGGCCTCCGCCAAGCCGCTTTCGCTCTGCTGGTCGAGTACCCGCGCCCGACCTTCAGCTGGTGGGCCGAGCGGTTTGCCGCGCGACGTGCACGGCGCAAGACGTGATCGAGGATCGTTGCGGATCCGCTTGACCTTGGCGGCGCTCGCGTCGCTGCGCACGTACAGCTTCCCCTCTGCTAGCCCGAACCAAACCGGGGTCGGGACGGGCTCTCCGCTGCGCTTGTACGTCACGAGAAGACAGTACTTGTGACCCTGCAGGTGGTCGAATCCCAAAACGGTCCGCTTCTCACCCGCGAGCGCGCCAGCAGCAGGGTCCCGGATCCAGTCGTAGAAGCGGTTCAGCAACGAGGGCACCCGACGCAGCCTAGACGCGTGCGTCTTGCCGTCGGCCCTGCTAGCAGGAGCGCCCGCAATCGTCGGAGAGCGGGCGCAAGATCCGATGGAGCTTGGATGACGAAAGCGAGCGTCGCGATTTCCGCGCAAAGCGGGACTGTGCAATGACCCGCGCGAGCCTCCAGACGGGTGGCCAAACCGGGTATTTCCGCCCAGCCCGCATCTCACCCCCCGCCCGCCCCGAGCAGCGTGCCGCGTTCGCACCGGGTCAAGTGCGTGCCGACTGCCGCGGGTTCAGCAGTCGCCGCCGGAGTCGCTGGTCCGCAGGCTGCCGGAGCCGCCGTGCCAGTCAAGGCACATGACGGTCGCATCGTCTCTGAGCTGGCCACCGGCGGCCTCGAGGACCGCGTGGATCAGGTTCTGCACAGCCTCGCGGGGGTGCAGCTTCGCGTCCCGCGCTATCAGTCCCTCGATGTTCACTCCGGCGGCGTTGCGGTCCAGTATGCCGTCAGTGACGAAAACCAGCCGGTCGCCCGGAACAACCGACAGCGGCTGCACCTGGTATTCGTGCTCGCCGAGCGCGAAGGGTAAGTCAGGTTTGAGATCCACAAAGCAGACGCGCCCGTCGCGTAGGCGCAGCGGGGGTGGGTGGCCGGCGTTGATGATCTCTGCTGTCCCTGTTCGCAGGTCGACGCGAACCAGTTGGCCGGTGACGTATTCAGCGCGGTGGAAGTGCTCCGCGAGCCGAGAACTCGCCAAGCGGGCCTGCTCGGCCAGACCCGCACGGGCGCGTCGGCCATTGCGAAGCGCCGCGACCAACACCGTCGCCAGAACGGCGGCTTCGACCGAATGTCCCATCGCATCGGTCACGGAGAGATGCAGCGTGTCGCGCTCGAGAGAGAAGTCGAATGTGTCGCCAGCGATTTCGCCAGCGGGCTCAAGCCATGCCGCCAGCGTGAAGTGACTCGCTTCACAGGTATAGGCCGCCGGAAGCAGGCGATGCTGGATCTCTGCGGCCAGCGACAGCGGGACCGAGCGCTGACCCCACTCATACAGGTCGGTGAATCGGCGGTTGGCGATGACGATGTAGGCCAGCGCGTGAGCCGCAAGCGCAACATCGGCAATGGACTGCTCGTTCGGGCTCTCCAGGAGGACCATTTCCAGCACCCCGATGGCTTCCCCGCGGTTGGTCACCGGAGCAACCACCCGCCAACCGGCGTCCTCGGCGGCGACCTGGACCGTTTGGTCTGCGAGCGCGCGACCGTGCACGCTGCCAGCGATCGGGACCCGCTCAGCGAAGTCGCGGCCGAGGCTGCCTCTGGTGGTCCGCACGCGATGGCTAAGCCGGATCAGAGCTTCCCCACCGAAGTCCGCGATCAGAAACGCCACCTCGGACGCCCCCAGCCTCTCCGCTAGCAGCTCTCCCACTACATCTGCAGCGGCAACCGGTGGAGCGTTCTCAACCGCCGCGAGCAGCTCCCCAACATCCAGCCCCGGTCGCTCTCGCACCACCATCGAACTAATCCTAGGAGACTCTACTCAGGCCAGAGATACTGGCCTGCTCCCCTTGGTTTTTGACGCCTCGGGCCGCTTGGGTTTGTGGTTGTGCGAGGGCATCGTCCCAGGTCTCGGCGACCTCGGTGGGGGTTCGGTAATCAAGGCCGCTGTGCGCCCGGTGGTGGTAGTTGTGGATGTGGGCGGCGATCACCTCCCGTGCCTGGTCGAGGGTTTCGAACTCGTGTAGCCGGACGCAGCGTTCTTTGAGCTTTGAGAACCAGGACTCGATGAACGCCTGGCTCTCGGGGTCGCGGTAGCCGCCGCGGCGGTGAGCGATCCCGAGCGCGGAGAGCATGAGCTTGAACGCGCGGGCGGTGAACGCTGACCCGTTATCCGTGCCGAGGGTGAGCATCCCCGGCTTGACTGTCTGGCCGCGGCGGCGTGCTCGATCAGCTGGACGCTCTCGCTGGCGCGGCAGCGCAGCTCGAGGTGCCAGCCGACGATCTCGCGGGTGCAGCAGTCGATCGCTGCCATCAGATAGCACCAGCCGTGCTCGGCAACCCAGACTGAGGTTAGGTCCAGGTGCCAGAGCTCGATCGGTCGGGTGACCTGAAAGAACCCAGGCCGTCGACGTCGGTCTGACCGCTGGCGGCGTTGGATCAGCCGCCGCTCGCGCATCACCCTAAGCACCCGCTTGCGGTTGATCGCCCTGCCCAGCTTGCGGCGCACCAGCGCGGCGACCATCCGGTAACCATCGGTCTGGTTTGACTCGGCGACCTCAACGATCGCTGCCTCGACCTCGCACGCCGACGGGCCCGAGCGGCGTCTGGCCTTGGCCGGCCGCCGCGTCGGGAGGTAGTAGATCGCCTGACGAGAGACCTTGAGGATGCGCGCCACCGTCGCCAAGGCGTAGCCCTTGGGGACGAGCTCGCGAGACCGGGCGGCGCGCTCGCTCACTCCCAATCTCGCAATGCTTCCCCCGCGATCTCAAGCTCGTAAGTCTTGCCGCCCAAAGCCCGCTCAAGCTCGCGGATCCGCCGGCGCTGCTCCGCAGCGACGCTCCGGTCCTGGCCTTGCTCATAGCGCTCGGCCGCGCGCCTGCAGCAGCTGGTCGCGCCAACGCCTAAGCAGCGCCTCCGATATGCGATGCTCGCGGCAGATCCGCGCGATCGACCGGTCCCCGCGGAAAGAAGCGAGCACCAGCTCCAGCTTCTGCTCGACGGTGAACTTCCGGTACTTGCGAATCTCGCTCAACGTGACCCCCTGATCGCTTGAGCGGCCCATCCCGAGAGGCACCCCGGACACCACCCTCGCCTCAGCGCTACGCTCCTCCGCTCGGCACGCGTCCGGGCAACCCGCCTAACCCAGACCGTCAAAGCCCGACCGGGGAGCAGGCCACGTGTCCGAGTTGGCGCTGGATGACAACCAGAGGAACGCCCTCCCGCGACATCTCGACGGCGTGCGTGTGACGGAGTTGATGCGGCGCGAACCGGCGTCGCACGCCAGCTCGGACAGCGACCCTTGTTAGTGGGGCGCGCAGACCGGCCGGTGCGCACGGGCGTCCTCGGGTCGGTCCGCGCAGCACACAGAACAGCGCGCCGACCGGCAGAGAAGCTCGCGTTCTGAGCCACGGTGAAAGCTGCTCCCAGGCCCAGCGGTCCATGCCGACCTCACGCCGCTTGCCGCCTTTGCCGCGGCGCACTAGCACAGCGCCGCGCGAGGGGTCAAGATCGCTCTCCGTCAACGCGAGCGCTTCGCTGATCCGTAGCCCCGCGCGCCACAGCACAACCACGAGACCTCAGAGCCTCAGCCCATCCGGGCCTTGCCAGCGGCGCGCATTACCGCGATGATCTCCTCGACCGTCGGCGGGTCGGGCGGATATTGCAGTCCCTTGTTGCGTGGCGGCCGACCCTGGTGGTATCCCGGAAACGTCGCGGGTGAGCGCCGGCGACCGGCGCAATCCAACAATTGAGCAGACTCCATGACGTCCTCCTTTGGACGGTGGCTTTTGGCCATCGTCCAGCGGAAAAGCGAGCGCCCCTACCCAGCCAGATCACCACCAGCCAAACAAGTGCTGTTCGATCAACCCATCAGTCTGTTCGCCGTAATCGCAGCCTTAGAGTGCGCTGGCGGGCGACCTTGCTCGCGCACGGGAGTCGGCGGATACTGGGCAGCTGATGGCAAAGGAGGAGACCCCAGACGACGGGTCGGGGCTCGGAGAGGTCGAGATCACGATCGTCGTCGTGCCGGGGCGGGTTCGCGCCACGCTCAGCAAGTTTCTGGCGGGCGCGCGGGTCGGCGCCGCGCTCGTATCGGTTGGACTGATTGCCGCCCTCGCCGCGGGCGCGACCATCGCTGTCTCGTCGAGCAGCGGACGCGCAGGCCGGCCACCCGACTCGGACGCTTTGGCGACACACTTCCGGCTTCGATTGAGCTGCGCGCGCCTAACGGTCACCTCATCTGACGGCGCTTACACCCGGATCGATCTCGCTCATGCCGGTCCCTGTGCGACGCCCCGCAACGAAGTGACGTTGATCGTGCACCGCCGTCACGGCGTGTGGCTGCGCGAGTCTGACGTGACCGGTTGGACATGCCGGACCGTTCGACCTCCGCATGTGGCAGTGACCGAGCTGCATCTCTGCCGCTCGAACCGTGCTGCCGCCTCGACCGGTGGCGCCGTCTCCGAGATCCCCCTAGACCGAGGCTCCGAGTCAGAGCTAATCGCGGCGCTCGAACGCGTGCAGAAGCCTGCTTGGCAACGAAGCCGATAGCCCGAGCCGCTCCAGAGCACAGGCTTCAAATCGATCGAAGCAGCTGTGTCATTGCCCTGCAGTTGGTCCGCTGAGACGGCTGCAAGTTCGTGCACGGGGCAGTGTTGTCTGGCCCAGTTGCACATTGCTACAGCGGTCGGATAACGGAGATGTAACGGCGTTACCTCGCTGTTATGGGTCGACTGCTAAAGGGGACCTGTGGATCAATCCGACGGACTAGCTCGGGATGGAGCGGCGGGCGTGATGCCGTCCGCACGCCTGCTCGCAGCGCTCGCCGTCTGCGCCATCGCACTCGCGGCATGTGGCTCCTCTTCCAAGCCGACCAGCTCTGGATCTCCGGGCCCGCAAGCGCTGGACTACCTCCACTGCCTGCGGGCGAACGGTGTGCCGGAAACCGAGACGCCGGTCGGCGCGGTCCCCAACCTGCTCTCGCCGGCGGTCCGGGCGGCCTCGAAAGCCTGTGCGAAGCTGAAGCCGGTCGGCCTGCAGGTGGGCCTCGGCCCCGCGCCGACAGCCGGCCAACTACGCGCCGCGCTCGCGTTCGCCCGATGCATGCGTGGGCACGGGGTCCCGCAGTTCCCGGATCCGCTAACGACCAACGGGCCGGATACGAACCTGTCGCCGGGCCGGGGAGAGTTCTTTCCCCGGATCAGCCCGACCGAGCTCCAGTCACCGGCGTTCAAGCGGGCAGCCAATGCCTGCGGACTGCACCTTCCCACGGGCCCGCCGCCGTAGCCACCCCGGCCATGCAACAGACGGTGAGGCACCTGCGTCTCGCGCGGCTCACGGCCCTCGAGCATCTTGCCCCGGGGGGCGAGCAGGATGGGGGCTAACGAGCGGGGCCGGAGCCGAACTCAGCGGCGCCCAGCCTTGGCTTCAGCCTCGCGACAACCCGCTGCTCGGGTTCAGCGGGATTGGCTCGGCGACTGACCGTTGGCGAGCGCCCGTCCGCTCGTTCCGCGGAAGGTAAGCTGGCATCGCCCTGACGATCCCGAGCGTGACGCAGTGCTGTCCAGCGGACCGTCATAGTAGGGGTCGGTCGCGAGGCGCGACCGTTGCACGGGACCGTTGCACGCCAGCAGTGATGCATGGTAGCCTGGGTTCAGAAACAACAAAACCCCGCCATTAGCGGGGCTTTCTTGAAAGCGGCTGAAGGGGCTCGAACCCTCGACCTTCTGCATGGCAAGCAGACGCTCTAGCCAACTGAGCTACAGCCGCGAGCGTCGCTCAGTATAGCCCGGGCCCCTGTCCTCAATCGAGCCGCAGTCAGTCGTTCAGATGCGGCCTCGCGGCTGCTGGGGCCTCGCTAGGGAGGGCTCGTAATCTCTTCGCGGCGATGACTCGAGGCGCCTTCACGACGGGCAGGCGGGAGCTCCCGCCCTATCGGCTCGTGCCGTACCGCGGCTCCGGAGAAGGCCGTCCCCGCGAGCTCCCGTTGCCACCCGGACCGATGCCGCTGCTCTATGCCGGTCGGCTGATAAAGCGCTGGCGCTATGTGGGGATGTTCGGCAGCGAGCTCTCGCTCTGCGCTGGCGTCGTCCGCGTCGGCCCGCTGCGCCAGTCGTTTTGGGCAGTCTGGGATCGTGACGCCGGCAAGCTCCACGAGCGCACAGTGCGTCGGGCGGGCGATGTGCTGGTCGTGCCCGGTCGCGTTTCGATCCGCGATCGCGGGCTCGAACTCGAACTTCGCCTGGAGGAGGGGGAGGGGGTTGAAGTGGTCACCCCGTATGGCGGCGGCTATGTCTGGACGCGAAAGCAGGCGGGCGTGCTCGTCCGCGGCACCCTCAACTTCAACGGGGCTCGGCGTGAGATTGAAGGCGAAGTGTTCATCGACGACTGGGCGGGCTATCCCCCACGACACACCTCGTGGCTCTGGTCGGCTGGACTGGGTAGCGATGTCGCGGGGCGGCACGTGGCCTGGAACCTCGTCGAGGGCATCAACGACGCCGACCAGGACAGCGAGCGAACGGTATGGATCGACCGAGTAGCTAGCGAAGTCGGCCCGGTGAGGTTCGCCCCGAACCTGTCGGCGATCAGGTTCGTCGACGGCGCGGAGCTGACATTCACGCGTGAGTCGGTCCGTTGCCGCGAGGACAACTTGGTGGTGGTGCGGAGCTCCTACGAGCAACCGTTCGGCACTTTCAGTGGTCGCTTGCAGGCGGGGATTGAGCTGCGCGAGGGCTATGGAGTGATGGAGCGCCATGACGCTCTGTGGTGAGTGAGTGCCCCTGCATGCCGAAGTCGACCACACTGGAGTTTCGGCAGCGGCCGGGAAGAGAATCCCATCGACGCCTGGGAAAGTGCCAAGCACGAGGCGTAGGATCGCGAGGAGAACGAGGCGCGGCAACGCTCCTCGGAAGAAATGCACGAGGAACTCCGCCGGCGTCAGGACTAGGCTCAGGCCATCGGATGCTGCAAAAAGCGAAGCGAAAAATCGCGCGGCTGCTGAAGCCGAGTCAGTACGAGCAGGATTACGAGGTGGGGCCGCGGCTTGGGAGCCGGGTCAGCCGCTCACGGTCCGGCTCGGATTTAGAGCCTGGCCTGAGCGGGCGTGCGATCGGCCGGGCGACTCGGCAGGGGTGGAGTTCGCCGATCGGGTGATGGACTCTTGGAAAGAGCTTCCTCCAGAGCCGGACGACCCCACGCAGCTACCCCCGCAGCCGGATCAAAGCTCTTAGACGTTCCGCGTCCAGCAGAGGCGACGACCGGAATCGAACCGGTGTTCACGGCTTTGCAGGCCGCTGCGTAGCCACTCCGCCACGTCGCCAGTGGGTCTCGTAGGGTAGCGGCGGTGAGCAGTGCGACCGGGTCCCCAGGACCACGCTCGCCCGGCGAAGAGCGAGCTATGCCGCTATCTCCACGTAGCCGTATTCGCCGAGCTCGCTCAACAGGCCCTCGAGTTGTCCGCGAAGCTCGGCGTCGGTAAGCCTGCCGTCGCTTGACAAGTGCTCAGGGGCTTTCGGGACCGCAATTCCCGACTCGAGCACACGGGCTCCTGCGAGCCCGAGCGCTTTGCGGACATGGTCCTGCGCCCACAGAGCTCCGTACTGGCTGGTGCTGGCTCCCACGACGGCCACGGGCTTGCCCCACAGCGGCGCACGTTCCCCCTGTGGACGCGACGCCCAGTCGATGGCGTGTTTGAGCTGACCGGGGACGGTCCCGTTGTACTCCGGCGTCGAGATCAAAAGCGCGTCGGCGTCCACGACCGCGCGCCGCAGCCGCGCCGCTTCGGCGGGGACGGCATCGGTGTCCCAATCCTCGTTGTATGGCGGTAGTGACTCGAGCCCTGAGTACAGCTCGATCTGGACCTCGGCGGGAGCCAGCCGCGCGGCCTCGCGGAGCAGCGCCGTGTTGTACGACGCTGCCCGCAGGCTGCCCGAGATCGCGAGGACGCGCACCGGTTACTCCTTGACCGCCGAGACGCTGACGAAGAGCTTGACCTCATTGGCGACCAGCAGGCCGCCGCCCGGGAGCGGCTGGTTCCAGTTCAGTCCGAACTCGCGCCGGTCGATCGTGGTTTCGAGTTCGAAGCCGATCCGCTCGTTGCCCCAGGGGTCGGTTCCGCCTTCGGCGATCGTTCCGACCAACTCGATGGGCTTGGTCACGCCCTTGATCTCGATCTCGCCGTTCAGGCGAATCGCGCCCTCGTTCGCGATCTCGGTCGCGGCCGAGTGAAAGCGAATCTGAGCATGGCGCTCGACATCGAAGAACTCCGGCGAGCGAAGATGCCCGTCGCGCTGCTCGTCGCCGGTTGTGATGCTCGCAACCTCAACGGTGCCTTCGAGCATGGGAGCTTCGCCGCTGGCATCGATCTTGCCCTGGAACTCCTGGAAGCTGCCGCGAACGGTGGCGATGCCCATATGGCGCACGGCGAAGCCTACGTTCGAGTGCTTCGGGTCGACGGTGTAGGTGCCGGCCGGAATGCGATCGGTGGAGATGGTGGTGGTTGACATGGGTTGCTCCTAGGTCAGGCAGTTACTTGAGTACACAACCAACCATAGCACAGAAAGTTGTGCCGTCAAGTATCGCCCAGTGGCGGCTGCCGCTCGGGCCGGACGTTGCGCTGTCGGCGAGCGCTTACTCGACCGAGCAGGAGCCTTCGCCCATACGGGCGCCGGGCAGGCGCGCGAGCAGCATCGCCAGCTGCTCGATCTCCGGCCCACTGAAGTGGGCCAAAAATAGGCGACGGATACTCGCGATATGCGTACAGCCAGCCTGGCGCAGCTTCTCGTACCCGGCGTCGGTCAAAGACGCGTAGGAGATACGCGCATCCTCGGGACAAGAGACGCGTTCGATCAGGTCGTGCGCCACCAGTCCGTCGACCAGGCGCGTGATTCCCGAGCGCGTGAGCATCGTTCGCTCGGCGAGCGCTGACATCGCCAGTCTGCGCTCCGGTGCCTGAGCCAGGTACAGCAGCACTTCGTAGTCGCGCGCGGTCATGCCATGCTCGGCGACGAGCTCGGCGTCGAGCTGGCGCAGGATGGCCGCATGGCTCTGCAGATAGCTGCGCCACGCGTCAAGCGCCGAGCCGGCGAGGTCTGGTTCTGCGGTGGTGGCCACACCATGAGTCTAGTTGACGAGTCAACGAGCGTCAGCCAGTTTGCTGTCTCCCTCGCCCGCTCGAGACGCCGCTCACAGACCCCGCAAAGCACCTTGACCGAAGGGGTAGTTTGAAGGCATTGAGCCGGTGATCGTTGTCGAAGGGAGCTGATGCGGTATGGCAGGTTCGGAGATGCGCGGCAACGAAGCCGGTCGCGCGGTTGAGGCCGACATCGCGCGTTATGCGGATCAGGCGTCGGTCGAGCTCTCGGCGGCACAGGCCAGCGAAGCTGGGGCCGAGCAGACAGCTTCCCGGCGGCTCGGTGGATACCGCACCAACCCAGGCGATCGCACCCGCTTGATCAAGCAGGCGCGTGAGATCAACTTCCCGACCGCGATGCGGGGCTATGAGCGAACGGCGGTCGAGCGGTATGTGACGGAGGTCAACCGACTGATCGCTGAACTCGAGATGACGGCCTCACCGGAGGCCGCAGTGCGGCGGGCGCTCGAGGAAGTGAGCGAGGAGACTCGCGAGCTGCTGCAACGCGCCCACCAGACCGCGGAAGACATCACGGCGCGCTCGCGTGTGAAGGCGGATGACCGCCTGCGCCAAGCCGAGGCAGAAGCCCAGGCGGTGCGCGAGGCGGCCCAGCAGGACGCAGATGCCACGCGTGACACAGCCCAACGAGAAGCTGACGCCGCCCGCGACGCGGCCCAGGGCGAGGCCCGCGAGTTGCGCACCGCCGCCCAAGAGGAATCGGCCGCGCTCCGCGAGATGGCCGCAAGAGAAGCGGCCGAGCTTCGTGAGAGGGCCACGCAGGAGACCACCGAGCTGCGCGAGACCGCCACCCGGGAGGCCCAGCAGGTGCGCATGGCCGCCAAGCAGACCGCCGATCGGCTTGTTGGTGAGGCACGCCGCGAGGCCGAAGAGCTGCTCGACATCGCCGAAACGCGGGCGCGGGAGCTTGCGCAGAACGCGGAGACGATGTGGCGTGAGCGTCGACGGCTGATTGAGGACATCCGCGCGATCGGCGAGCAGCTCGTCACCATCGGCGAAACCGAGGCGAAGCGTTTTCCGCGGCTCGGTGAGACCCTCCCTCCGTCGACGGTGCCCTCACGTGCTGCGGTGCACGCCCAGGCAAAGCCGAATGGCGGTGTGGCTGAACCGAACGGCGACGCGGGTGGCGGCGCACCCCATGAGGGCGAACCTCAGGCCCCCGCCGGGGTCGAGCCTCAAGCTGTCGGCGACGGCGGGCGTTGATCGGCGCGGCCGTTCCCGCCGGCGCTCACGATTGATCCATAGACAAGCGGTCCGTGGTGGTAGCTCGGCACGACCGGCCACTGCCGCTTCCAGGTCACGAGTTCGGAGGAAGGCAGAATCTGCTTCCAGCGCGCATCTCGGCGTGAGAAGTCGGCAAGCGTCTTTTCCTTGACCATCGAGTCGTACTGATCGATCGAGTCCTCGAGCGTATTCGCATTGGGACACACCTCTCGCCGCTGCGAGCACGCGTAATCACGCACGCCAGGGATACGCGAGAGGTCTGGCTGCCAGTTGTCGATCGCGACGCCGTTCTCAGAGGAGACCCAGACTCCCTCGTCGGTGTTGATCACGAGCGAATGGTTGCCGTCGGTGTGCCCCGGGGTCCAAACCAGCGAGACTCCACGGCCCAGCTCGACGTCGCCGTCTAGCACGATCAACCGCTCCTCCGGGATGCCGTCAAGGGCGCCGTCGACGTACCAGTACCACTGCATGGGATGGAGCGCGTCAAGCGTGGCGAGCTCCTTGCGTTGGACGAGCAGCTTGGCGCTGGGAAAGTGGGGGAGGATCAGGCGGGGGTCCTGGACGTGGAGGTGGTCGAAGCTGAGGTAGTCAACGTCCTCGGAGCGAATGCCGGTCTTGCGCAGCGCATCCTCCGGGGTCGCGTAGAGCTGATACGTGAAGCGCTCAAGTGCCTTGTAGAGCCGGTTGCGCTCGGTGCGCTCGATCAGCTGGGAGTAGAACGGTGCCTCGGCCGCTCCGTCCGGCTCGGTCGGCTCCCACAGGAGGGTCCGCAGCCGGCCGTCGAAATCCTCATATTGGACCGTGACCATGCGGTTGGTCATGGACAGGTACGGATTGGGGCTGTGCGCCGCGCCGTGGAATGCGTACTTCGTCAGGTAGGGAGCGGTGGCGAGATCGACGGATCGCACGCCCCTGACGACGCCCTGTTGCTTGAAGCGCTCCTTGTACGCCGCGGCCGCTTCCCGGATCGTGTTCAGACGCGCTCCGCGCGGCCACACGTCGTGGACCCCCTCGAACTCCACGATGGTTCGGCCGAAATCCGCCGACGCCTTTGCTTTGGTTGTCGCCATGGCAGGCCTCCTGTTCAGCTGCCGACTCCGCCGAACAGTACTTCCGCATGCCCGGTAGGCGCGCTCAAGCCACCGTGCTCCTGTGCCGGCCTCAGTAGACCGCGGGCAGATCGCGGGCGCGCCCGACCGCATCCTCAAGCGTCGAGACGAGATAGATCTCGACCGTGTTCCACTGACTCAGTCTGCTCTGAAAGACAAAATCGCGGACGGCCTCAATGCTGTCTGCATCCACAGCGACGAAGATCTTGTGGTTGGTGACGGGCACGTAAGTCGCCGTGACTTTGACGCCTAGCTGCTCGCCGACGGAAGGCATTTCAGCCCCGGCTTCAGCTGCGAGATCGCGGATCGACTGGTTGGATGCCGGGCACAGGTCTGGGGGATGGTGCCCCTCGATCAGGAACTGCATGGGCCGCCCTTTCTTGTCGTTGTTAGGAGCTCAGCCTAACCAGACAGGAGCGCGTTGTCAGGAAGCGGTCCTAGCCCAGGATTGCGCCGACGTGCAGTCGGCCCCGCACCCGGCGGCCGCCTCGCCAGGCATGGCCGCCGGATCGGTTTGCGTGCCCTCAGCGAGTCGCCTTCTTGGCTGCGCTGCGGGCTCTGCCGAGCTTGTTCTTGGCTTTCCCTTTCAGCTCTTCACCCGCTCCCTGCGTCTCGGTGCCCGGGCGCCCCGCGGCGATTCCTGCCTCGCGCTTCCCGCGGCCTTTGATCTCCTCAAGCTTCCCCTTGACTCGCTGTGTGCGGTCTCCCATCGCTGCTCTCCTTGTCTGGACTACAGATCGTTCCTACCCCCGAAAGCCGGCGGCAACGCACGAGGCCGCGCGACTACCCGGTCCACGTTAGGCCAGCGATGAGTTCGAGCAGCGCGCTCGGTCATAAGGCCCAGGTGAGCCACGAACCAGCTAGGCAGCAGGAGGGCGTCATGCGCGAGCTAGTGTTGTCGATGGGGGTATCGCTGGACGGGCTGGTTGCCCGGCCCCGGCCCCACGGGGCCGGCGGCTGGGGGCTTCCACCGGAGGATCCGGCACTGAAGCAACGCAAGCTCGGATGGATGGCCGAGGTCGGCCTGCACCTCATGGGGCGCAACACGTATGAGGAGATGGCCCGGTTCTGGCCGGTCTCGGACGACGCCTATGCGGCCCCCATGAACGAGATCCCCAAGGTCGTGTTTTCCCGGACACTGGAACGTGCCGACTGGCCAGACACGCGGATCGCGCGCGGCGACCTGGCGCAGGAGATCGCAGGGCTCAAGCGCGAACCAGGCAAGGACATGCTCGCCTGGGGCGGCGCGACCTTCGCCCAATCGCTCAGCCGACTCGGCCTAGTCGACGAGTACCGCCTCATCCTCCAGCCTGTGGCGCTAGGGGAAGGCCTTCCCCTGTTCAAAGACCTTAGGACGCCGCTGCAGCTCGAGCTCATCGATGCGCAGACATACCCCACGGGCGCCGCGCTGCACGTCTACCGCCCCACGCGTCGGGCCTCGTGACGCGGCGACGAGCGCGGACAGTCACCTAGACCGACCCCCGCCTCACACGCTCCGTGCCGCCACCCCGTGCACGCCACCACGTGCACCGATCACGGGGCGGTGATCGCGTGCGAGGGGGCGCTCAGCGAGACTGGCTGGTCATAGCGATCGAAGCTCAAGTGGCCGCCTTGCGGTCCTGCCTTGGACGCCTCGACGATGTACGGCTTTCCCTTCGTCGCGACGTACAGCGTCCCGTCGGTGCCCTTGAGGGCGACCACCCTCTGTCCGTTCACGGTGGAAGTTCCGCCCTTGGTCAGGGCGCCGTGGTGGGTGCCGGACACAAACTTGCTGAAGAGCTTCTGCAGATCGGTCAGCTCAGCGAGCGATCCGAGCTTGCCGGTAGCCGGCGCTCTCAGCCACTTGCGGTGAAGCAGTTGCACCAGGAAATTACCTCCGAAGTGGCGCCAGAACGCGTCACCCCCATTGAGATAGGCGACCTGCTTTATGACGATCAGCTGGACGCTCCAGCCGTTCTCCGATAACCGCCCGCGCCCACCCTTTCCGGCAGCGAGATCTAGATCTAGGGTGATCGGCGAGCCGCCGTTTTCGACCGAGCCCGCGACATGGACCGATTTCGCTCCGCGTATCGCGCTCGACGCCGCAGTAAGGATCGCGGTCGCGGACTTGGCAGCGACTCCGTTACTCGCCGCGGCGCTGTTGCTACTGGCCGGGGCGCCGTTGCTACTGGCCGTACCGCCGGCGGTACTGGACGCGCCGCCGCACCCGCCGATTGTGGCGGCCAGCGACGCCGAGACCACCAGAATTGCAACCAGCCGGCTCGCCGGCTTGGCGCCGCCTAGCGAGAAGTCCCGCCGATATACACGGAAACGCAGCACCACACTCCTCGATCCGACCCAGGGCGCGCCGCAACCCGCCCTTTCTCGCCCGGCGACTCTAAAGACATCCCGACGCGTTAGGCCATCAACTTACCGTCGGCCGCCGGAGAGCGGCGATGCCGTACTCGCCGTCGTCACGCTCGCGCAGCCGGAGTACGCTCAGTTTCATGAGCCACGCCCATTCCGAAGCCGCTAGGAGATTTCGATGCCCGGACTGAAGGGACGGCTTTCGACTGTTGTCAAGTCGAAGATCTCAAAGCAGGTCGACCGCGCCGAGAACCCGAGCGAGACGCTCGACTACGCGTATCAGCGTCAGGTCGAGAACCTCCAGAACGTCAAGAAGGGGATCGCCGACATCGTCACCGCCAAGGAGCGGCTGGCGCTCCAGCGACAGCAGCTTGGTGAACAGGGCACCAAGCTTGACGCTCAGGCCCGCCAGGCGATGTCCGTGGGACGTGAGGATCTTGCTCGCGCAGCGCTGGAGCGCAAGCAGCTGACCGTCCAGGAGTCTGGCTCGCTCGACCAGCAGATCGCACAGCTTGAGTCAGAGCAGGAGAAGCTGATCGCGTCCGAGAAACAGCTCGAGGCCAAGACCGAGCAGTTCCGCTCAAAAAAGGAAGTCATCAAGGCCCAGTACTCGGCTGCCGAGGCGCAGGTGCAGGTTTCCGAGGCGGCCACAGGGGTCGGTGACTCGATGGCGGATATCGGCATGGCGACGCAGCGCGCCCTCGACAAGACTGAGACGATGAAGGCTCGCGCGGAGGCTGTCGATGAGCTTCAAGCGGCGGGAACCTTCGAGGATCTGACGGCGCTCGGTCCCGGCCAGGACGACGTCGATCGCCAGCTCGACCAGCTCGGCGCCAAGAGCGCCGTTGACGACGAGTTCGCCCGCCTCAAGGCGGAGATCCAGTCGGGCGCTCCGCAGTCCGCGCTCCCTGCGGCCGACGCCGGCACGGCTGACGACGCAGAGGCAAAGCAGCCGGCCGGCGGCGAGGGCGATTCCCCGGGCTAGTTCTCCGAACCTCTGCGCCTCCCAGCCATGGGCGTGAAGTCCTAGCCCAATCGGCAGCCGACCTCCGGTGTGCGGCGCAGGCCGAAAAGCGCGACGCAGTGAGTGAGCCGTCGCGGACCGCCCCGGTCCCTGCCTCCCGACAAGTGCTGCTTGAGAACGGCTGGCCCATCGTCAACTGATCGGCATCGCACCTGCCTGGAGGCTGGTTCGAGCGCTGTCAGGCCGAGGCTACCTCCACCGCTACGACGAGCAGCGGACCAACCGGCGCCACACCGAGGGTGGACCAATTCACGTGAGCGAGTCGTCGCGGTAGGAGTCGTTCGCCCTGAGACTGCTTGGATCAGTCGCCGCGAGGTGCGCGGTGTGCGGCCTTTCAAGACGGGACCGGCGCTCGTCGCGTCAATAGGGTAGGAGCGCCCGGCCCGCCCGTCGAGCTGCGCGTACCAGCCCGAGGTGGCGGGCTGACCTGAGGCTTTGTCATGATCGCCGGTGTGGCGCTTCGAGTGCATATAGACCGGAGGATGCGAGGCGCCGGTTGATGGCGCTGTGGCGGGCTGAGGAGCACGAGGTGCTCAGTAGACGCTCGTGGGACGAGGCGATCGCGCGCGCCGCCGTTTCTGAGATCGTCGCCGATGCCGAGGCCGCGGTAGTCGACGGTGCCTGGCCGGTACATCCAGCCGATGATGAAGAGCTAGCGCTGGGCTCGTTGTCCTCGCTGTATCTCGGTAGCGCGGGTGTGATCTGGGCGCTGCATCGGCTGGGATCCTCGCTCGATCTGCCCTCGCTTGTGGCGGGCGCGATCGAGCGCTACCGGTCAAGGCCTGACTTTGGCGAGGATGCGCACCCGCCGAGCTTGTGGATGGGCGAGACGGGACTGCTCGTGGTCGCGGCGAAGGTTGATTCCGCTGCGGCCGACATGCAGCGTCTGCGCCGGCTGATCCGCGAGAACCGCAACCACCCGACGTGGGAGCTGATGTGGGGCTCGCCGGGAACGATCCTTGCCGCACGCGCTTGCGGCATGGAGGACGAGTTGCCGGACAGCAGCGAGCTGCTCTGGCAACGCTGGGACCCGAATACCGATTTGTGGACACAGCAGCTCTACCGTCACACCGCACACATCCTGGGCCCTGCCCACGGTTTCGCGGGGAACGTCCACGCGTTGCGCGGCTACGTGCCGGCCGCGAAGCTGCGCGAGCGGGTGACAGCGGTGCTGGAGCGAACCGCGTTGCTCGAGAACGGCTTAGCCAACTGGCCGGTGTACGGGCTGCCGACTGAAGGCGTCGATCGCCAGATTCGGGTTCAGTGGTGCCACGGGGCACCCGGGATCCTGGCGACGCTCGCCGATCTGATGCCGCTAGAGCTTGCTATCGCCGGCGGCGAGCTGATCTGGCAGGCGGGACCGCTGCGCAAGGGCGCAGGGCTCTGCCATGGCACCGCGGGAAACGGCTACGCCTTCCTCAAGCTTTTCGCCCTCACCGGCGAGCAACGCTGGCTTGACCGCGCACGGTGTTTCGCCATGCATGCGGTCGAGCACGTCGAAGCGCAGCGCACCCGCCTCGGACGCGGCCGGTACACGCTTTGGACAGGGGATCTCGGCGTCGCCCTCTATCTGCACGGCTGTATCCGCGCCGACTCCACATTTCCGACGATCGACGCCTGGTAAAAGCGTTCGGTTGGAGAGCCGATCACAGCTCGACGGTGAGGCGCCCCGGCTCAGCCACACGCAGCAGCATGCCCGCCGCGGACGATCGCTTTCGACACGCGGAATGCCGCGACCGCACGAACGCAAAGGCGACGAGAGAGCGGCCAGCGCGTCCGACCGGCGGAGAGTGCTCGGTCGCCGATGCGGTCGTGTGTCATCTACGGCGCGGGCGCCGAGAGCGATTGAGCGATCAGAACGCTCGGGGTTAGGATGCTGCGGTGCGAATTGCCCTCAGTGGTGACATGGAGGCAATCGCGGGCATCAGCGACGTCCGCGAAACGTTCGGATGGTGCCGGGAGTACTGGGATACCGGTCGCCAGGCCTACACTCGCGACGTTGTCGCCGCGGCCCAAGGTCTGCTCGACGCTGGCGCTGACGAGGTCATCGTGCTCGACAATCATGGCGCGGGCGCGCCGTGGAACATCCTGCTCGAGCAGTTGCCGGAGGGTGTGCGCGGCGAGAGCGTGAACGTCTTTGATCTGCCGCGCGCCGGTATCGACGGGCTTCTGCTGGTCGGCTATCACCCCCCGGCCGGGATCGAGGGGTTCGTGCCCCACACCTACGTGCCCAACGTCCGTCTTTCGGTAGACGGCGTCGAGATCGGTGAGGCGCACGGTCGAGTCTGGGCGGCTGATGTGCCCTTGCTTGGGATCACCGGCCATGAAGCCCTGTGCCCTACGCTCGGGGCGCTCTCAGAAGCTCCTTTCCTGACGGTGCAGACGGGGCATGAGCGGTTCCATGCAACGCCCGCGTTCGAGGATGCCGCTGAGAGCACGGAAACGATCCGTGACTTTGCACGTGACTGTCTGCGCGGAATCCACGACGCCCCGCATCCGCGGCCTCCCAGCAACTACGCGTTCGAGGCGCAGGTCTTCGGTGGTGAAAAGGTCACGCTGCAGCTTGCCCGCTGGACTGACGCGCGGGAACCTATCGGCGCCGCGATGAGCGCTGGCATGGCACCTTTCATGCCGCTGTTCGGGACCCTCGACAAGAGCTCACCGCAGGCGTTTGCGGCGCAGGACCCAACGGCTCAGAACCGTCTCACCGAACTCGTGCTCGACGCCCTGCAGCGCTGACCGAAGCTCGGCGGCGGCGCGAAGAGCACCGAGTAGCCCAGACCTCCACCGAACGACAACACCGCGCGTGGGCGATCGGCTCACTCGGGATGCGGAAGCCGCGTGTCAAGGGGCTGTATTGGAGTCCGCTTCCTGGCGGGGCCGAGCTGCGTGCGCAGCAGCCCGGCTTCTCGCGCCTTTTGAGGTCACGTAGGTAGAAGTGGTGTAACGGTCGCCGCGGGCTAGCTCCCGAGAGGGGTCGGCCACCGCGGCGCCGAACTCGTCGGCTGTCCCAACAGTCGACGTGAAGGAGACACCACGATGGCCGATGGTCGAAGCATGACGGTTGCCGATGTCGTCGCCAAGGTTCGCGATGGCCGGCTTGATGATTTTGTGCGCGAGGCGGTGGCGCTGATCGCGCGCGAGCTGATGGAGGCGGAGATCTCTCAGGAGATCGGCGCCGCGCTCGGCGAGATCGCGCCGGAGGCGCGCTCCGCGCACCGCAACGGGTATCGCCCGCGGGCGTGGGAGACGCGCGCGGGCGAGCTCGAGCTGTTGATCCCGAAGAAGCGGCGCGGGTCGGCGTACTTCCCCTCCTTCTTGGAGCCACGTCGTCGCTCCGAGCAGGCGATCGTGGCGGTCGTGCTGGAGGCGTATGTCAACGGCGTATCGACGCGCAAGGTCGACCGCCTGGTGGAGCAGCTGGGGATCGACGGGATGACCAAGGATCGCGTCTCGGCGCTGTGCAAGGCGCTCGACGAGCAGGTCGAGGCGTTCCGCTCAAGACCCCTGGAGGGCGCCTATCCATACCTGTGGCTTGACGCCAAGCAGGTCAAAGTTAGAGACCACGGCCGCGTTTGCTCCAAGGCGCTGGTGGTCGCCTATGCCGTGCACGAGTCCGGCGTCAGGGAGGTGATCGGCCTCGACTTAGGCGAGGTCGAGTCGGGCGCCTTCTGGACCGAGTTCCTGCGGCAGCTGAAGAAGCGCGGTCTGGACGGCGTGCGCCTGGCGGTCTCCGATCAGCACGAGGGGCTCAAAGCCGCGATCGCGCGCGTGCTCGGCTGCCCATGGCAGCGCTGCACCGTCCATTTCTTGAGGGATATGGTCATGCACTGCCGCCGCGAGCAGCGCAACCTCGTCGCCGCCGCCCTGCGCGAAGCGTTCAACGCCGAGGACTCAGACCAGGCGCGCGAGCGCGTCTCCCACGTGCTCGAGCGGCTCGCCGGGGTCGCGCCCAAGGTCTGCGAGCTGCTCGAAGAGGCCGAGGAGGACCTGATCGCCTTCTACTCATACCCGCCCGAACACTGGACCAAGCTGCGGAGCACCAACCCGCTCGAGCGGGTCAACAAGGAGATCGGCCGCCGCTCCGACGTCGTGGGCATCTTCCCCAACGACGCCTCAGTGATCCGGCTCGCCGGCGCGCTGCTGTCAGAACAGAACGATGAATGGCTCGTCCAGCGTCGATACCTCTCGGCCGAATCCATGGCCCTGATCCTCAACCCCACACGCGACGACGGCGTCATCGATCCGACCCCAGGTCCTAGCGACACTGGCTCAGGCCGCCCCACAACGGGTCAGCAGACCAAGCGCCCAGGCCGGCCTCTCCGACGCACAGTCCAAGGACCCTCGCTCGAACAACAACACCAACGGAAGGAGGTCCCAGCCCTCAACGCGGCATGAGACGCCAACGCTCACGCCGACGAGTGCCACGAGTTACACCACAAGATCCGACTTGACTCCTTTTGAGGTCGGAAAGCTCGCTCGCTCCCCGATTGCTTTGATGGACTCCCGCGGCCCGGCCCGACGATCGCAACGGCGACGAGAGACTCGCCCAGCGCGCCGAGCGGCGGACGAGCGACCGGTCGCCGATCCGATCGCGCGCCGCGATGCCGTGGGACGACGAAAGCGATCGCCCGGATGCCGCGGCCGCGATTCGGAATGCCCGAGCGCCGGTTAGGTGTCGGACAAACCGGCCTGGAGGTCTCGGATGATCGTCCCGAGAAGACCGGATGCGAGCAGCCCTTGTCCCAGCGGACCGGACGGATTCTCACCGACCGGAGGCAACCGTCGCAGGGCGGCTCTGACTTGCGGGGACATATGGTCAAGCTGCCAGCGGACCTCCTCGCTGAGGGTCTCCGGCCGGTCGGGGGCGGCGAATCCAGCCGCCTTGGCGGCATATGCGGCAGCACCCAGTGCGTGCGCCCCCATATGGGGAATGGCTGCCGCCTGTCCTGCGGCTCGGGCGGCGGCCGCCGCTGCGGGAGACTTCACGTCACGAGCGGCACCACCCGCGGTGAATCGGCGGCGGATGCCTTCGGCGACGCCTAGCTCCCCACGAGCAAAGGCGCGCGTCCGAGCGATTGCATCGCGGGGACGGCTGTTCCCCGGCGCTTCTGCCTCGAACAGCTCCAGCACCCGCTCGGCACAGTCCGCCGCCCACGCCGCCACGATCCGTCGGTCGTCCTCGCTCAGCGTCTGCGGAGAACCCATCCCGAGATCCTTCCACCGGTTCATTGCTGGGCCCTCCATGTCGCGCGTTCGGGGACTGTTTCGGCGGAGCGCGATTTGCTCGCCCGTTTACGTGAGCGGGGATGTCAGGCGATGTTCGCCAGGGTGGGCTTGGCGGCGGGGCGGTCCGCCGGGCCGCAGACCATTCCTTCGCTGAACCCGGCCGGGCCGATCCCGAAGGCGGCGTTGAAGCGGTCTAGGTTGACGAGCGTCAGCAGCGCGGTGAGCTCGACGATCTGCTCGTCGCTGAACTGTTCCTTCATCCGAGCGAACAGCTCGTCGGTGACCTCGACCGGCGTCCGCATCACGGCGACCGCGTAATCGAGTGTCAGTTTCTCGCGCTCGGTGAATAGGTCGCTCTGCCGGTAGCGCGGCAGCGCCAGCAGCTCCTCGTCGGAGAAGCCGGAGTTGCGGCAGATCTGCGACCCGAGGTCGACGCAGAACTGGCACCCGATCATCTGCGCGCCCTTCAGCTCGACCAGGTTCTTGATCCGTTCCTCGACGGTCTTGCCCTTGCGCACTGCCTGGTTGAACTTGAACATTCCGCTCATCATCTTGGGCTGATGGGCCCAGACCTCGACCGGCTCGATCCCGGAGCGACCGGCAGCCGGAGCGCGCCCGGTCAGCTTCTTCATCATCCTCGGACCGAACCTGTAGACGAGCTTCAGCTTGAGCCCGGCCTGATCCTTCGGTACTCCCTGAATCCGTGCCATCAGGCACCTCCTTGTCACATACGTTGGGTTTGGGGGGTCTAGCCGGTATGACCCGCGAGACCCTGACGGTGTGACAGCGATCGACGAACTCGAGCTGGCCAATAGGTTTGACCGCCAGCGGCCCCAGCTGCGCGCGGTCGCCTACCGGATCCTCGGCTCCCTGACCGAGGCCGACGACGCCGTGCAGGAGGCCTGGCTACGACTGCGGGGGACCGACGCCGAGCAGATCGACACACTCGAGCGGTGGCTGACCACCGTCGTCGCGCGGATCTGCCTGAACATGCTCCGATCCCGCCGGACCCGTGGCGAGCAGCCGCTCGACGGCCTCCAGCCGGAGCCGATCATCGATAACCCGGACAGCGGGACCGATCCCGAGCACGAAGCGTTGCTGGCGGACGCGGTCGGGATCGCGCTGCAGGTCGTGCTGGACACGCTCAGCCCCGCCGAGCGGCTCGCGTTCGTGCTGCACGACATGTTCGCCGTGCCGTTCGCCGAGATCGCGGCAATCGTCGACCGCTCACCGGAGGCGACCCGCCAGCTCGCTAGCCGCGCCCGCCGCCGCGTGCGCGAGGCGGCACCGCCGCCGGATCCAGACCTCACCCGCCAGCAGGCGGTCGTCGACGCCTACTTCGCCGCCGCCCGGGAGGGCGACCTCGAGGCGCTGGTGGCGGTGCTCGACCCGGACGTCGTGCTCCGCGCCCACCGCCGAGACGGCGACCCGCTCGAGCTGCACGGCGCCGCGCAGGTCGCGCGCGGGGCGATGACCGCGCGGCGTTTCGCGCCGCACGTTCGCCCGGCGCTCATCAACGGCGCCGCCGGCGTCGTCGCGTTCGACGGCCAGCACCCGTTCGCGGTGCTGGCGTTCACGGTCATCGGCGACCGCGCGGTGGCGATCGACGTGTTCAACGACCCCCAGCTCGTGGCCAAGCTCGACATCCGCGGGATCACCGCCTGAGCAGCACGCCAACGCCAACGCCAACGATGCCGGCGCCGGTCATGCGTGATGACCCAGAGACCAAACGGTGACAGCTTGCGGACAGAGGAGCGAGCGCCGCCAGCCAAGAGCACCCGCGCCAGCACGAAGGCAGGTCTCGACTCAACGGCGCCACGCGATCTCGCACATCGCCAATCTCGGGTCTCGCGAGCATCTGATCCGGGCGAAGGCGATCGTGCGCTCCACGCGGACCGGCTGACATCAGCGCAATCGTCTGGTCGCCAAGGCGATGGCACAAGTTAGGGCCGTTGAGACGGGAAAGCGATGGCGCAGGTGCGGGTCCTTCTGATAGATCACCCGCCAGGGCCGTAGTTGGGAGGGCGCTTGTGTTCCAGGCGGTAGGCCTCATAGAGCAGCATCGACTCGCCGTATGCCAGGCGGGTGCCCACGCGGTGAAGCCCTGCCTTTTCCAACACCCGATGGGAGGCGACATGCTCGAGCTTGGTGACAGCGATGACGCGATCAATTCCTAACGAACCGAAGGCCTGTCGCATAACGGCACGAGCGGCCTCGGTAGCCAAACCACGACCCCAAACATCCGGGTGTAGGTCATAGCCGAGTTCCACTTCGGGGCCATGATGTTCAAGCGGCTGAAGGCCGCAGTCGCCGACCATGCGGGCAGTGCTCCGGTCCTCGACGGCCCAAAAGCTCCACCCCAGCGACGCCTGGTGTTCACGCTGCAGCGCAATCTCGTGCGCTACGTCGTCCCTCGTGTGCGAACCGATCCACCGCATCACCAGCGGATGCAGATAGACCTCCGCGAGGGCATCGAGATCGTCGCTACGCAGCGGGCGCAGGAGCAGCCGCGCAGTCGTGATCGGAAAAACCAGAGCAGGCGACATAGCCAACATGCATAACAAGACGTGACGGTGGGCGCGTCCGGACAAACGCGACGCCGGTCCCGCCCATGACCAGTCTCGAGCACCGCTCGCTACCCGAGGATTCTTCCTCCCAGTCTCGATCAGCCGCGCTCGCGGGCTGCCATCCCGACATCCTGGGTGCTTCGGCGCGGGGCCCCATCGCGACAAAGCGAGTGCCCGGCGCGCGGAATCCACGGACGACCGGAATCGTGCAAACGGCTTGCTCGGGGGTCAATGAAGTAGGCGTCCATTGCGGTGGGTGACAGAGATGAGGTCGTTCCAACCGAGGGTCGCGGATTCGAGACCAGTCGTCCGGTCTCAAGAAAGCCCCGCTAATTGGCGAGGCATTACTGTCTGGGTTTCTCCGTCGGTTCTCCACTTACTCCGGACTGGCGGAGACTCCGGACGCCGGGAGCCTAGCCCCTGCGCTCCCGCCCTCGCTTGCACTTTCGGGCCAGCGGGTAGTCCGCACCCAAAGGGCGGAGTGCCCTTAGCCCCGCGACAAACAGGAGCGATCCAAATGCCAGATCCAGAGGACAACCAGAGGGCCGACGACCAGGACCTTCCCGACAGCTCGTTGCACGCCTACAAGGACGCTCGCAAGGATGAGATCTCTGGCGATGCCGACGCACTGCAGTCGAACGATCCCGAAGACCAACAGGCCTCGACGCTTGAAGCGGACGACGAGCCAGGGCCTCCCGAGAAGCAGCCCAGCTAGGGACCCGGTGAGCGCGCCCCGACAGGGCTCCTCACCGGCCATCCAAGCACCTCTCGCTAGGCGAGCTACGACCTAATTGAACCGCTGACCCCGGCTAGCCGGGGAGAATTATGCCGGTACCTCGGACTGAGCCCGAAGCGACAGTCTCTCTCTTGTCCCTGCGGGGCTGGAGCTGACCTCAGAGCGCCGAGTAGGATCGCGGGGTGAAGCGACGCGTTGTGATTCTGGGCGCAGGTTTCGCCGGTCTTGAGCTGGCGACGCGTTTGTCGGAAACGGCCTCTGACGCGGTGAACGTCACGTTGGTTGACCGCAACGACTCGTTCTATTTCGGCTTCTCCAAGCTCGAGGTGATGCTCGGCCGCCAGTCGGCGGAAGCTGTGCGGTTGCCTTACCGCGAATTCGCGAAGGATGGTGTCGAGTTCCGTCAGGAAACAGTGGTCGGCATCGACCCGATCGCTCGGCGGGTGGCGACCGACATGGGCACTCACGACGCCGACTTCCTGGTCGTGGCGATGGGCGCGGACTGCGATGTGGGGGCAACGCCGGGCTTTGCGGAGGGCGGCTATGATTACTACTCGCTAGCCGGGGCGGAGCGCCTGCGCGATGTTCTCAGCGACTTTGAGGGCGGGCGCGTTCTCGTCTCGGTGCTCGGCCAGCCGTTCAAGTGTCCGCCGGCGCCGTTCGAGGGGTCGCTCCTCCTGCATGAGCTCTTCACAGAACGAGGGATTCGCGACGCCGTTCGTTTGACTACGACGTTCCCGATGCAACGCCCAGTCCCGGTGACCATTGAGGTCTCGCAGATGTTTCGCGAGGCGCTGGCTTCTCGCGGGATCGAGGAGCTTCCCCAGCATCTGGTGACCAGCATCGACCCGGCCGACGGCGTCGCGCGGCTAGCTACGGGCGAAACGCTGCCCTACGACCTGTTCATTGGGATCCCGGTGCACCGGGCGCCAGATCCGCTCCTGGCCGCGGGCCTCGTGGTCGACGGCTGGGTGCCCGTCGACCAGACCAACCTCAGGACCGGGTTCCCCCACGTGTACGCCCTCGGCGACGTGTGCAAAGGGCCCCGCACCGTCCCCAAGGCCGGGATCTTCGCCGAGTCGGCCGCGCTGGTCGTGGCCGAAGACATTCGGGCGGAGATCACCGGCGAAGACCCGCCAGCGCCATACGAGGCGACTGGCGTTTGCTACGCCGAATTCGGGGGTGGGCTCGTCGGCAAGGTGGAGGTCAACTTCCTTCGTGGCGAGTCCCCGGCGGCCGCGCGTCACGATCCCTCGCGAGACTATGCCGCCGAAAAGGCCGAGTTCGGTGCCGTGCGCCGCGAGCGGTGGTTCGGATAAAGCGCTCGTCCGCCGTTTGTCCGCTGATGTTCACGAGAGCTCGGCGAGCCCCTGAACAACCCAGGCTTTCAGAGGCTCGGCTTGGGTAAAGGGCGCGCCATCTGCCTCCGCGCGCGCTAGCACCTCGTCGGCCGAGGCACCTGAACGCAGCCCCGCATAGAGATACACGAGGGCCGACGACCGTGGCCCGGTGCGGCACGTGACCAGTGTGGGCCTGGGCAACTCGTCCAGAGCAGCGACTCCCTGCCGCGCGACATCCATGTCAAACGGCCGAGGCGGGTCCGCGATCAGGTTCACTGACTCTGGGACGGCCGACTGGACATCGGCGAAGGACATCCCACCCTCCATCTCGGCGAACTCTTCGCCACAGAGAAATAGCCACGATTCGGCACCAGCGTCTTTCGCGAATGCCACAGGATCGGCGATAGGCCCTCGGTTGTGTGTGAGTTCTGTCGGACTCTGAAACTCGGCCATAGCCAACCTCCTTCTACGCGGGGCGATCAGCCTACCGCTAGCCACCGGTCTGAGACACGGATACACGCCACTCGGCCACGCAGACACGCCTGCGCGGGCCGGACCTCACCCGCCGTTCACGGCTCGTTGGACCGCGGCCCGCGTGATCAGGCCGTGCGTCACCGGCGCGCAGGCAAGTCCGGCGCGCAGCAGCGCGGGTTGGCGGAGCTCAATTCCGGCGGAGGAGACCATCTCCGAGGTCAGCTGGCCCTGGCCGGTCGGGTCCGGGAAGTCCGGGAATCCGCGGGCTCGCACGCACCTGGCGAATGACAGCGCTGCCGCTAGCCGACCGGCAGTCTGCGGGGCTGACTGCGGCGGCGCGAGGCCGCTGGCGGGCATCAGGTGTTGGCAGGCTTTCGACGCGCTATTCGTCTTCGGATTGTTGATCCAGCTCGGGTCCTTGGGGATTCCTTGGCTGATGGTTGGGTCAGGGAAATTCTGCACGCCGTGGGAGCGCATGCAGTCGGAGTAGACAAGGAGCTTGTTCAGGCCCGTGGCGGCGTTCGTTGAGGAGGAGGCGCCACAGCCAGCCGCGAGCAGCGAGGCTGCTGCAGCCACGGCGATTGAGCGCGAGAGCAATGGGCGACGGCGAGACATGCGGCAGTTCCTTTCAGTCGATGGCCACAGGACCCAGGTGGGTCCTGGGAGGACGGCCGCGAGCCTGAGCCACGCCCGGTTACGGGCCAGTTACCTTGTTATTCCGCTGTAACCCGCGCTGCGGCATCCTCAGCACAACACCCCATGCTGCGAGTCCTCCGTCCCCACTCGACCGTCCGCTGGCGGCTGACGCTGCTCTACAGCTCCCTCTTCTTGTTCTGCGGCGCAGCCCTGCTGGCGATCACGTACGAGTTCTTCATCAAGTTCGCGTTCTCTTACCCGCCGAAGACAGGGCGCGTGCATTCGAAGCTCGGGAGTCTCGACGCAGCGCTCGGCGGCGTGCGCAACGCCTACCTACACCGCCTGCTGCTCAGTTCGGGCATCGCGCTGGGGATCATGGCGCTCATGTGCGGAGTGCTCGGGTGGGTGGTCGCGGGGCGCGTGCTGGCCCCTTTGCGAACAATCACCGCGGCCACCGAGCGGATCTCGGATTCGAATCTGCATGAGCGTCTGGCGATGCAGGGCCCGCGAGATGAGCTGCGTCTGCTTGCGGACACGATCGACCGGCTGCTGGAGCGGTTGGAGACGGCGTTTGAGGCTCAGCGACGGTTTGTTGCGAACGTTTCCCATGAGCTGCGGACACCGCTGGCGATGATGCGCACCACCCTCGACGTCGCGAGCGCCAAGCCCGGCGGCGTCCCCGAGCGGACGCGTGAGCTGAATGCCGAGCTTCGCGTGGACCTTGGCCACGCCGACCGGCTGCTGGAGAGCTTCCTCACCCTCGCCCGCGCTCAGAACGGCCAGCTCGGCGAGCGCAACCCCGTCGCTCTCGAGCCGCTCATCACCGCTGCGCTCGCCGCCCGTGCAGATCAGATCGCCGCAAAACGGCTCACCGTGCACACGCACCTTACCGCCGTCGAGACCGCCGGCAGCACGACGCTGCTCGGACGCATGGTGGAGAACGTGGTCGAGAACGCCGTGCGCCACAACCGGCCGGGCGGCGAGGTCGAGCTGACGCTCGCCCCAGTCAACGGACATCAGGCGCGGATGATTGTCGACAGCAGCGGCCCGATGCTCGATCAGGACGCGGTCGCCCAGCTCACCCAGCCATTCAAACGTCTCGGTCAGGATCGCATCGGGTCGCAGAACGGCCATGGACTCGGACTCTCGATCGTCGCCGCTGTCGCCGCCGCGCACGACGGGAGCCTCGATCTCCACGCCCGCGCAGAAGGCGGGTTACGCGTCGAAATCACGCTTCCAGCTGTCATGTCCCCACCCCCAGCGACCTTCCCACGACCGGTAACCGCGTCCACATGAGAGTTCTTGTTGTTGAAGACATACCGCGCCACGCCAACCGGATCGCCGAGGGCTTGCGTGACCAGGGAATCGCTGTTGACGTGGCCTACGACGGCCGCGAAGCCGCTGCAAAGGTCAACGTCAACGTGTACGACGTAGTTCTCCTCGACCGCGACCTGCCGAGCATCCATGGTGACCAGCTCTGCCGGCTAATCACCCAATCCGAAGATCCCCCGATGATCCTGATGCTGACGGCGGCCGGCGCCCCGGGCGACCGTGTCAAAGGACTCGCGCTCGGCGCCGATGACTACCTCCCCAAACCCTTCCACTTCCCCGAACTCGTCCTGCGCGTCCGCGCGCTCGCCCGCCGTAAGCCAAGCGCGCACCGCCCCACTCTCCAAGCTGCCGGACTCCAACTCGACCCAGGCACCGGCATGGTTACCCGCGACGGACAAATGATCGAGCTCTCCAACAAAGAGCGTGCCGTGCTCGAAGCCCTGCTCAAAGCCACCCCCAGCGCACTCAACGCCGAGCGGCTTCTCGAGCAGGCTTGGGACGAGAACGTCGACCCCTTCACCAACACAGTCAAGGTCACCATCGCTCGGCTCAGACGCAAGCTGGGCCCACCCGACATCATCCACACCACCCCGGGAATCGGCTACAGAATCGCCGAAGCGACCCAACCGGACACTGAGCCGGTCGGCTCCGAGTAGCGCGAGCCGGACGATCTCCGGCGCGCGTCAAGGCAAAGCGCGGCGCGGGATGTGATCAGCGCGCGCCGCTACAGCGCAGGTCGGCGTCGAGCGTGCCGATCCGGTATTGCGCGAGCGTCGGCGGCACGCCGGTGAAGCCACCGCTCGTACAGTTGCGCCGCGCCTGGGTGAGCGTTGTCTTGATTCCGGCCACCCAGTCGGGCAGTGGGCCATTGAAGGCCGTCCCCGTCGTCTGTGCAGTCAGTCCCGCGATGTCCTTCCACTGGGCACCGGTGGAGTAGATTCCGATCGGGCCGGTCGCGCCGGCGTTATGCAGGCCGGCGATGAAGCCCTGCAGCGCGGCGATGTTCAGCTGGTAGGTTCCGGCCCAGCTCGCCATCAGCTCGACGTCCAGCCACCACGGCGCGGTTTTGGCGTCGACCGGACTAATTGCGGCGACGAGACGGTAGGAATGCGCGGCGCGCTGCTCGCCGTAGATGTACGAGCAGGCGTTGGTCAGCCGGCCGTTACAGGCACCGTACGCCGGTGCGGTGCCGCCGCTAGGCCAGTCCGCGACGTGGTGCCCTCCAGGGTTACCGGTGTTGATGTACAGCGACAGGCGCGGCTGCTTCGGGTGCTTTTGCCCCGGCGCGTCGCTCGCCCAGTGCAGCTCGCCGCGGATACACGCGTTTGCGTTGTTGGCCAGCCCGCCGTTGACGCCGACGATCCCGAACAGCGGGTTCGACGGGTAGGAACCTGCGCATTGTGGATAGGAGGCGTCGTATCCGGTGGTCGGCGACGAGCTGCCGCTCATCACGATGACCAGCACCACGACAACGGCGACACAGGCAATCGCCACCGCCAGCACCCACCGCGCTCCAGACCGGGAACGTCGGGCAGGCGCCACGCGCGTCAAGCTACCACCAGGCTGGTCGTGCGCGAGCGACCGCCGCCGCTGATTCGTGGACGCTCGGCGCAAAGGAGCGCCACTAGCCATGGGACGCGCGGGCGAGCTTCGCGCGCTCGATCGCCGGCAGCACAAGCTTGCGCAGGCGAACGCTGTCTGGCGTGACCTCAACACACTCGTCGTCGCGGATGAACTCAAGCGCCTGGTCAAGAGACAGTTGACGGTGAGGGACCAGCTTCACCGTCGCCTCCGCGGTCGATGAACGCATGTTCGTCAGCTGCTTCTCGCGCACCGCGTTGACGTCCAGGTCCTCGGGACGCGAGTTCTCTCCGACGATCATCCCTTCGTAAACCGTGGTGCCGGGGGCGATGAACAAGGCACCCCGGTCCTGCAGCTTTAACAGTGCGTAGGTGCCGGTGCTTCCGGCACGGTCAGCCACGAGCGACCCGGTGGGCCGGGTCTTGATCTCACCGAACCACGGCTCGTAGGCATCGAACACCGAGTGCATGATCCCGGTGCCGCGGGTCTCGGTGAGGAACTCGGTGCGAAAGCCAATCAGCCCGCGGGCCGGCACCAGGTACTCCAGGCGGACCCAACCGGTGCCGTGGTTGACCATCTGCTCCATCCGGCCCTTGCGCAACGCCATCATCTGCGTGACCTGACCGAGAAAGTCTTCGGGCACATCGATCGACAGGTGCTCGACCGGCTCGTGGAGTCTGCCGTTGATCTGGCGGGTCACGACCTGCGGCTTGCCGACGGTCAGCTCGAACCCTTCGCGACGCATCGTCTCGACCAGCACCGCGAGCTGCAGCTCGCCTCGGCCTTGGACCTCCCATGTGTCGGGCCGGTCGGTCTCCTGCACGCGGATTGCCACGTTGCCGACGAGCTCGGCGTCGAGCCGGTCCTTGACCATGCGCGCAGTCAGCTTCGTGCCGGATTCGCCGGCGAGCGGAGAGGTGTTGATGCCGATCGTCATCGACAGCGCCGGTTCGTCGACGGCGATGAGCGGCAGCGGCAGCGGGGTTTCCGGGTCGGCGATCGTCTCGCCGATGGTGATCTCGGGGATGCCGGCGACGGCGACGATCTCACCCGCGGAGGCCTCCTCAGCATCGGCCCGTCGCATCCCGTCGGTCAAGTACAGGTCGGTGACGCGAGCGCGCTCGACGCTGCCGTCGCGCTTGCACCATGCGACCGGTGCGCCTCTGCGCAGGGTCCCGTTGTACACGCGGCAAAGCGCTAGACGGCCCACGTACGGGGAGGCGTCAAGATTGGTGACGAGCGCCTGCAGGCTCCCCCTATCGTCGTAGCTGGGGCCAGGAAAGTGCTCGACGATGAGCTCGAGCAGCGGTCGCAAATCTGCGCCCTCCGCTCCGGCGACGCGCGACGCCCAGCCGGCCTTCGCGTTGGTATAGACGACCGGGAACTCGATCTGCTCTTCGGTGGCGTCCAGGTCTAGGAACAGCTCAAGCACCTCGTCCTCGACCTCCGAAATGCGGGCGTCGGGCCTGTCCACCTTGTTGACGACGAGGATGATCGGCAGCCGGCGGGCCAGGGTTTTGCGAAGCACGAACCGGGTCTGCGGCAATGGACCCTCGGAAGCGTCCACCAGGAGCAGCACGCCGTCGACCATGGTCAGCGCTCGCTCCACCTCGCCGCCAAAGTCGGCGTGGCCCGGAGTGTCGACGATGTTCAGCTTCACCTCGCCGTACCGGACCGACGCGTTCTTGGCGAGAATTGTGATTCCCCGCTCGCGCTCCTGGTCCAGCGAATCCATGACCCGCTCGACGACGTGCTCGTGCGCGGAGAAGACGCCCGATTGGCGAAGCATGGCGTCGACCAGGCTCGTCTTTCCGTGATCGACGTGCGCGATGATGGCGATGTTGCGGACGTCCTCTCGCTGTGGCACGCGAGCGATGTTAGGTGCGGCCGCGTCGCCGGGAGGCCCGCTCTTTCAAGGCCGTCTGGACGGGCTACTTCTTGCCAGTGCCCCCTGAGGCTCGCGACCTGGTCGTAGCCGACTTCCCGGCCTGCTTGGCCGCCTCGCCAGCTGCGCCTGCGGCTTTCTTGGCTGCGCTCACCACGCCACCCGCGGCACGCCGCGCCTGACCCGCTGCCTGCCCCGCCGCCTTGCCCTGGCGGGTGGCCGCCGCCTTGGTGCCCGCGCTCTGGGACCGCGCCTTCTTCTGGTTGCGCTGTCTTGTCGCCGCTGCCTTCTTCGCCGCCGCTGAGCGGTCAGCTTTCGTCTGGGCCATGTCTCCTCCTTGTTGCGTTTGGACTGGTTTGGTCCTACCCGTGCACCTCGATCGCACGCAGCTTCCGGGCGCCCCACATAGGATCCCGCGGCATCGCCGAGGTCCGCATCCACCATTTGAACTGCGGCACGATGTGCCCACTCGGTCGCCGCCTGATCAACGGCGAGGGCAGCGTTTTCGGGCCCGGTCGGCTGGTGTGTCACGTGCTGCTGATCGAGGGTCCCGACGCCCTGACGCTTATCGACACCGGTCTTGGCTCTCGTGACGTGGAGGAACGGCAAAGGATGGCGCGAGAGTTCAAGGCGCTCACGCGGCCACGCCTCGATCTCGCGGAGACTGCAATCGAGCAGGTGCGGTCCCGCGGCTTCGATCCTGCCGACGTGCGGCAAATTGTGCTCACCCACCTCGACATCGACCACAGCGGGGGCCTGCCCGACTTCCCAGGGGCGCAGGTGCACCTGTGGGCACGTGAGCTCGAGACGATGCAGAACCCGCCGTTGCGGGAGCGCCGACGCTACGCGATCGCCGGGACGCACTGGGCTCACGGAGCCACCTGGGTCACTCACGAGCCTGGCGGCGATCAGTGGCTCGGATTCGAGAGCGTGGGGATTCTGGCCGACAGCGGCGTCGACACGCTGGTGATCCCGCTGCCGGGTCACACCTTCGGTCACACCGCCGTCGCCGTCCGTCAGGACGATGGCTGGCTCCTTCACTGCGGAGACGCGTACTTCTTCCACGGCGATATCGAGACACCACGCCGTTGTCCCCCTGGGTTGCGCGCGTTCCAAAGCGTGGTGCAGGCCGACGGATCGCTGCGCCACCAGAACCAGGAGCGCTTGCGCGAGCTCGCGCGCAATCATGCCGGCGAGGTGACCCTGATCTGCTCGCACGACCCCGTCGAACTCGATCAGGCGCAGCCTCCGGCCAGGGTCTAAACGACAAGCTGGTCATCGACAGGCGGCGAGTAGCCGTTTCGCTCGCCGACGCTGGATGGTTTACGCATAACTGCGTTACGCGTACCTGCATTACGCTATATAGCGTTACGCGTTCGCGCGTACAATGATCGCACATGCCGCGCCGAGCACCAGTCAGCAATCCCTTCCGCTATGGAGACCTCGCCCTCGATCGAGCTTTTACAGATCGCAGGGACGAGCTCAGGGAGCTCCGTTCGGACATGCGGAACGGCCAGAACGTCGTCGTTTTCGCACCCCGTCGGTACGGAAAGTCCTCGCTGATTTGGCGAGCTGCGCGGGAGCTGATACGAGACGGCGAGGTTCTTGTCGCACAGGTCGACCTCATGAAGACGCCCACCAAGGAGCGGCTCGCGGAGAAGCTCGCGGCCTCGATCTACGAGGACATTGCATCGCCGCTTCTCAAGATCAGGGACCGGGCGCTGGGAGTGTTCCGAGGTCTCCGGATCACACCCACGGTGACCATCAACGCCGATGGCTCGGTCAGTTTCAGCTTCTCCGCCGGCCAACGGCCCGAGGACATCAACGGCACCCTCGAGCACCTGCTCGAGCTGCCAGCCGAACTCGGGGCGGAGCGTGATCGGCGGGTCGCGCTCGTGTTCGACGAGTTCCAACAGATCGTAGATATCGATCCGAGCCTGCTTCCCCTCCTCAGATCAATCTTCCAGGAGCAACCCGATGTCGCCCACGTGTACCTCGGCAGCAAGCGGCACATGATGGAGCGGATCTTCAACGACGAGAACGAGCCGTTCTGGCGCAGCGCCAAGCAGATCGAACTCGGCGTGATCCCGCCAGCCGCGTTCGTGCGCTTCATCCGCGCCCGGTTCGAGCAAACATTGCGCTCGGTGGAGGACGCGGTCATCGATGCGCTGCTCGAGACGACCCACTCCCACCCGTATGGGACCCAGGAGCTGGCCTACGCGCTGTGGGAGGCGACACCGGAGGGCGAGACCGCGACTCGCCGGCAGTTCAACGAGGCGCTCGTGCGCGTCCTCCGTTCGGAGAATGCGCATTTCAGCGTGCTCTGGGAGCGCGCGTCCAAAGCCCAGCGGCTGATGCTGGAGGCATTGGCAGAGGATCCGGGCGAGCCTGCCCTGGGCGCCGCGTACCGGCGGACACACAACCTTCCTGGACCATCAACCGTTCAGCGCGCGCTGGAAGCCTTAGTCGCCAACGAACTCGTGGAGCGCCACGGCGACGGCTATCGAATCGCGGAACCGTTCCTTGCCGAGTGGATCACGCGCAGTCAGGTCTGAGCGGATGCGGGCAGGATGGGGCTGTAGGTCGCTTGCGTGAGCGCCTTCTCATGTACGGCTAACTGAAGCTTGAGATTGGCCATCCATGGTGCGTTTCCCCCCCGGAGAACCACATGTCTCTACCTGAAACCGACACCCCAGTACGCATAGTCAGCTCGCGAGAGCGGCGGCCGTCGCTGCCGCAGGCGCTCGCGATTAAGATGGAACGACTGCTGTGGGGGCGGCGGGCGGAGCGGTGGGACCAGGAGGGATCACCGGCGCTCGCCGCGGTCGTCGCGGCCGTGCTGGAGGACTGCGGAGCGCGTCCGGGCATGGTCGCCGTCGATCTCGGATGCGGCTCTGGCCAGGTGACTCTCCCCCTCGCACGCGACTGCTCTCACGTCCTAGCGGTCGATTTGAGTGAAGGAGCGATTGAGCTGCTGAACGAGTGGGCCGAGGAACAGGGGGTCGGGAACATCGATGCCCTGGCGCAACCAATCGAGCTCTTCGATCTCGCGTCCGAAAGCGTTGACCTGGTGGTGACGAACTACGCGCTTCACCATCTGCGAGACCGGGACAAGGCCGCGCTGGTCCGGCGGAGCTTTGAGTGGCTCCGTCCCGGCGGCCGCCTCGTGATTGGCGACATGATGTTCGGCCGAGGCGCGAGCCGCGAAGACCGCGACCTCATCGCGGAGAAAGTCCGGTCGTTTGCCAAGCGCGGGGCGGCTGGCTGGTGGCGAATCGTCAAGAACGCGTGGCGCTTCGCCTTCCGTCTCCAGGAGAAGCCGCTGCCAACCAGCGACTGGGAGACGCTCGTCGGGGAGGCCGGCTTCGGCGAGGTCCAGGTCCGGCGCGTAATCGCCGAGGCCTGCGTGCTCAGCGCACGAAAGCCAGAGCCGAACTCGCAGCCGGAGGCGGCGGAGTGAGACCGACTTCGGGGCTGCCGTTGGAGTCGAATCGGGCGTGACCGGCCGCACCGCACTGATGGCGGCCCTTGTGGCCGGGGCCGTGGCCGGGGGCTGTGGCGGCGGGTCGAGCCCGACCGCTCCTGCCCACGCGCCGAAGGCGGCGCGGGGCCGACCAGCGGCACGGCGGGTGGCCAAGAGCCCGGCGAACCAGTCGTATCGACCGCCGCGGATCAGGCCGGTCTTTTCGCATGCGTTACCCGGCGAGGGGGTGTGGAGGCCGACGGGTCCGCCGGTCAACGGCGGCCCACCGATGCTGGTGACGAGCTATCGGCCGGAGTTGGGCTATGGGAGTGTGGTGGCATATGTAGCCTGGTTTGACCACACTCGCACCGCGCTGGCGTATTACCCGGGCTCCTCTGAGCCGCCGCACGCGGCGGTCCGCGGGCCGACGATGGTTCCCTCCAGCCAGCGCGGGCGGTTGCTTGCGACGTTCAACGGGGCCTTCACTTA
>JAVKSP010000007.1:0-46244 GCA_039583645.1 Solirubrobacteraceae bacterium | reverse complement strand
CCGGCCGGGGCCGGCGCACATGTGCGCCGGCCGTTCGATAATCAGGTTATGAGGCGGGTGGCGCCACTTCTCGCGGCGGCGGTGATCCCGATTCCCCAGTTGGGACACGCCCCGGCTTTCAAGGGTAAGCCGGCCACGCCCCACGCGATCAAGGGCGTCGCGAAGCCACCCCAGAACCGATTCATGGCGCGCAACGGGCTCTCCGAGATCCATGACGACGGCTGGCAGAGCGATGTCTATCGCTGGGGCGGGCCGCTCGGACGCTCACCACACTCCTTTTCGTCCTACCTCGCACCGGGCAGAGACTGCGGCACAGTCACCTTCGACCGCCACGGGCGCGTGATCTCGATCTGCATCGGCCTGTCCGGGCCTGAGCTGTACATGTTCGACCCCAAGACGCTGGCGACGCTCGCGACCTTCTCGCTGCCGCCGCGCACGCCCGAGGACATCCTGCTCAACCCGGACATCTTCCAGGACTTCAGCGCCGGCGGCTACTTCTATCTCGACCAGCACGATCGGGTCGTGACGAGCACGACCACACAGCACATCTACATGATCGCCGAGACCAAGCGTCCGGGATTCAAGCTCGTCCACGACTACGACCTCTCGAAGGTGCTCAAGGTCAACGAGGAGATCGTCTCGCAGCTGCCCGACTCAAACGGCCTTGAGTGGTTCGTGGCCCGCCAGGATGGCGTCGTCGGCACGCTTGACCTGAAGACCGGCAGGGTCCACGTTGTACGCCTCGGCCACGGCGCCACCAACGAGATCACCAAGTCGATCGCGACCGACGACCACGGCGGCGTCTATGTCGACACGAACGAGAAGCTCTACCGCTTCGTGGCAGGGCACGGCGGGATGCCGAAGATCGCTTGGCAGGTCCGCTATCCGAACACCGGTAAGAAGAAGCCAGGCCAGCTCGACGCCGGCACGGGCACCACGCCGGTGCTGCTCCGCGGCGGGCGCGATGTCGCGATCAACGACAACGCCAACCCGATGGACGTGATGGTCTACCGCACCGCGACGGGCAAACAGCTATGCCGCGTGCCCGTCTTCAAGCGCGGACAGAGCGCCGACGAGAACGCGTTCATCGGCGCAGGCAACTCGATCGTCGTGGAGAACAACTACGGCTACGACAGGCCGACCGACACGATCGGCGGCGCGCTCACCGCCCCTGGGGTCTCGCGGGTGGACGTGGGCGCGCGCGGCTGCCACGTGGTCTGGACCAATACCAAGGCGCGAGTGCCGAGCGTGGTCTCGAAGCTGTCGCTCAAGGACGGGCTGATCTACACCTACACCAAAGACCGCGGCGGCTCCGACCCCTGGTACTTCACGGCGCTCAGCTTCCGCACCGGGCGGATCGTCTACCAGGCTCTCGCCGGCACCGGCGTCGGCTACAACAACAATTACGCCGGGATCGCGCTCAGCCGCAGCGGCACCGAGTACGTGGGCGCGCTAGGCGGGATCGTCGCGCTGCGGGACGGCAAATAGTGGGTCACTGGTAGCTGACGCCGGTCAGTTGCTCGGAGACCTCCCACAAGCGGCGCGCCACCTCTTCGTCGTAGGCCTTGCCGGCGGCCGTGACGAGGTGGGGATGGCCGCGCCGGCCGCCGCGCCCGTCGGGACCGACGAACGAGCCGCCGGGGAGGTCCGGGACGGTCGCGGCATACAGCGTAGGCAGCGCCCCCATGTCGGCGCTCTGAGCGAACAGCAGGTTGCCGATCCACCCCGCCGCCCGCTCCCACCGGTGTGGCGTGGCCGCGAACTGGAGATTGGTGGCGGCGTAGCCCGGATGCGCGGCGGTGCTGACGAGCTTCGTGCCGGCCGCCCGGGCGCGGCGGTCGAGCTCGAAGCAGAACAGCAGGTTGGCCAGCTTGGAATTGCTGTAGGCCTGCCAGCGCTCGTACTTACGCTCGCCCTGGAGGTCATCGAAGTTGATCCGGCCGCGGCGATGCAGGTGGCTGGAAACCGTGACCACACGCGGCGCGGGAGCCGCGAGCAGCCGCTCGAGCAGCAGGCCCGTGAGCGCGAAGTGGCCGAGGTGGTTGGTCTGAAGGTGGCTCTCGAAGCCGTCGGCAGTCAGTCGTCGCGGCGCCGCCATCACGCCCGCGTTGTTAATCAGCAGGTCGACTGTCTGAAGCTGGGCAGCGAACTCGCGCACCGAGGCGAGGCTGGCCAGGTCGAGCTGCGAGACTTCGGTGTCCCCGGCGATCTGCGCCGCGGCCCGCTCACCCTTGGCCGGGTCGCGGACAGCCAGCACCACCTTGGCCCCCGCACGTGCGAGCTCCCGCGCGGCGGCGAGACCGATGCCGCTGTTGGCGCCCGTCACAACCGCCACGCGGCCGCTCTGATCGGGAATGTCGGCGGCGGTCCACTTCTCAGCCATCGTCGACGACCCGGAACTGGATCCCGGCGTTCTGGAGGCGGTCGATCAGCTTCTGGCCCATGGCGACCGCGGTGGTCAGCTGACCGGCGCGCTCTGGCAGTTCGTCGCGCGCGAGGCACAGCGCGGACTCGCTCAGCATCTTCGCGGTCTCGCCGTAGCCGGGATCGCCACCCGAGACCTCTGTGATCACCCGCTTGCCGCCGCCCTCGCCGAGGAAGCGCACGCGGAACCAGGCCCGCTCTCGCTGCTCGGGCGTGGGGCCCTCCCCCGGCGGCTTTATCTTCAGCAGCGCCTTGCGCGCGGGGGGCAGCTGGGCCAGCGCGATCGCGGCGCCGCCCGCGGTGGCGATCTGGGCGAGCGTCGTGAGCCTGCGCGTTACGTAGTAGTGCGAGTAGGAGAACTCGGGGCCGTAGCGGTCGAGCGCCCGGGCCGAGCGCAGCACCACCTGGGGATCGATGGTCGGCATCGGCACCACCCAGCCACCCGCGGTCGAGTCGTGGCGGGGCCTGCCGACCACGCCTTTGACCCGGCGGTGGGGAGGGCGCTCTTCCCTGCGGCGGCGCTGGGTCGCGGTCCGCGCGGTCTGGCGCAGGCGCGAGAACGCGGTGATCGCGCTCTCGTAGGTACCGCCGGAGAAGCTGCCGTTCGTGCTCACGAAGCCGCTGAGCGAGATCGGCACGCCTTCGGGCAGCTGCTGGACGGTGAACAGCGCCCCCAGGTCATACGGGATCGAGTCGAAGCCGCAGCAGTGCACGAGCCGGGCGCCAGTCTGCTGGGCCTGGTCGTGGTAGCGCAGCCACATCAGGTCGACGAATTCGGGCTCACCGGTGAGGTCGACGTAATCGGTACCGGCCGCCGCGCAGGCGGCGACCACGCCCTCGCCGTATTTGATGTAGGGACCGACCGTGCTGATCAGCACGCGCGTGCAGGCGGCGAGCCGGTCCAGAGAGTCGCGATCGTTGATGTCCGCCTCGACCAGCGGCAGCTCGGCACCGATCCGTGCCCTGACCGATTCGAGCTTCGCGCGGTTGCGCCCGGCCAGCGCCAGGCGCGTGCTCGCATCGGCGCTGCCGGCGAGGTACTCGGCGGTCAGCGCTCCCGTGAACCCGGTCGCGCCGAGGATGACGACGTCGTAGTCAGCGATCGCCGCTCACCTCGCGAGCAGCCTCCAGCGCCTGCACCGGGGTGCGGCCTGCCTTGGCCGCGACCCAGCACGCCACCGGCGCGGCCACGCGCTCGGACGCGTGTGCCGCCTCGCCGGCGAGATCGAGCAGAGCCGAGAACTCGGCCGGCGTCGGCGGGTCGGTGTCGAGCTTCGCGGCGAACTGGGCCAACCATTCTTTGGCGTTCATGGGCGGCGACTCTATCGGCCACGTCCCGTTGCCACACTGCCGCGGAAACGAGACTGGAGGACGACATGGGAGTACTTGACGACAAAGTGGCGATCGTGACCGGTTCGGCGCGCGGGATCGGGCGCGCGACCGCGGAGTTGCTGTGCGAGCAGGGAGCGAAGGTGCTGATCAACGACCTCGACGGCGAGGTCGCCGAGCAGACCGCGCAAGAGATCGAGGGCGAGACCCTGGTGTTCGCGGGCGACCTGACCAGACCGGGGGTGCCCGACCAGCTGGTCGAGCGCGTGGTCGAGCACTGGGGCAAGGTCGACATCCTTGTCAACAACGCCGGCTACACGCTCGATGCGCCGATCCACAAGATGTCCGACGAGTGGTTCCAGCGCATGCTCGACATCCATGTGGTGGTGCCCTTTCGCATGTGCCGCGCTGTCGCTCCGCACATGCGCGAGCCCGCCAAGCAGGAGCGCCAGCAGGATCGCGAGGTGTTCCGCAAGATCGTCAATGTGTCCTCTGTTTCGGGCACGATGGGCAACGCCGCCCAAGCCAATTACGCCTCGGGCAAGTCGGCGGTGGTGGGGCTGACCAAGACCCTGGCCAAGGAGTGGGGCCAGTTCAAGATCAACGTCAACGCTGTCGCCTTCGGCTACATCGAAACGCGCCTGACGGCGGCCAAGGATGAACGTAACGTGGCCGAGATCGGGGGCGAGCGAGTTGAGCTGGGAATCCCCGAGCAGGTGCGCCAGATGGCGACGATGCTGATCCCGCTGGGACGCCCGGGCACGCCCGCAGAGGCCGCAGGAGGCGTCTTTTTCCTCTGCTCGGCGTGGTCGAACTACGTCACCGGTCAGGTGTTGAACATCACCGGGGGGCACTTCAGCGGCATGACGAGCTGAGGGCGTCTAACGTTTCTAAAAGATCCATCGACAAAGGCGGGGAAATTCATGGCCACGATCGCGCAGCAGCAGGTTTCGGAGCAAGACGGCAGAGCCGACACGATCGAGGTGATGAACCCCGCCACCGGGGAGCTGCTTGAGACCCTTCCCGCCTGCACCCCCGAGCGGCTGCACGAGATGGCGATCCGCGCGCGGGCGGCGCAGCCGGCCTGGCAGGCGCTCGGCTTCGAGGGGCGGCGCAAGGTCCTGCGCCGGGGGCAGAAGTGGCTGCTCGACAACTCCGAGCGGATCTTCGAGACGGTCGTCTCGGAGAGCGGAAAGACGCGTGAAGACGTCTCGCTCGAGCTCAGCCTGACCGCGGTCGCATTCGGGTTCTGGGGCAAGCAGGCGTCCAAGTACCTGGCCGACGAGCGCGTCCGCACCAGCTCGCCCTTCCTGATCGGGCGCAAGGTGATCGTGCGCTACGAGCCGGTCGGGCTCGCGGGGATCATCGGACCCTGGAACTACCCGCTGATCAACAACATCGGCGATGCGCTGCCCGCGCTCGCGGCCGGTAACTCTGTGATCCTCAAGCCCTCCAGCGTGACCCCGCTGAGCTCGCTCTTGATGGAGGAGTGCCTGCGCGCCTCGGGCATCCCGGAGCACGTGTTCCAGGTCGCTGTGGGGCGGGGTCCGCTCGGCGAGAACCTCGTCGACGAGGTCGACTTCATCATGTTCACGGGCTCGACCGAGACTGGGCGCACTGTGATGAAGCGGGCCGCGGAAACACTCACCCCGGTTTCGCTCGAGCTCGGGGGCAAGGACCCGATGATCGTGCTCAAGGACGCCGACCTCGAGCGCGCATCGAACGCCGCCCTGTTCTGGTCGATGCAGAACGCCGGCCAGACCTGCATCTCGGTCGAGCGTGTCTACGTGGAAGGGCCCATCTACGACGATTTCGTGGCACGCGTGGCCGAGAAGGCGGCGCGCTTGCGCCAGGGCGTGCCCGCCGGCTTTGGCTCGGTCGAGGTCGGCTCGTTCATCAACCCGCCCCAGGCCGACATCGTGCAGGCGCACGTGGAGGACGCCGTCAAGAAGGGGGCCCGGGTGCTCGCGGGCGGGCACCGCGTGGAGGGCAAGGGATCCTTCTTCCAGCCGACCGTGCTGGCCGATGTCGACCACACCATGGCCGCCATGACCGAGGAGACCTTCGGTCCGACCCTGCCGATCATGAAGGTCAAGGACGCCGAGGAGGCGATCCAGCTGGCCAACGACTCCCCCTTCGGACTCCAGGCCTCGGTCTTCACCCGCGACATCGCGCGCGGCGAGGCGGTGGCCCGGCGCGTGCAGTCGGGCGCCGTGGTGGTCAACGACTGCGCCGCCAACTACTCGGCGCTCGAGGCGCCCATGGGCGGCTGGAAGACCTCGGGCGTGGGCGTGCGCCACGGCCCCGAGGGGATCCGCAAGTACACCCGGCGCCAGACCATCGTGCTGACCCGCTTCGCGCCCAAGAAGGACATCTACATGTTCCCGTACAACCGCTTCCGCAGCGAGCTGCTGCTGAAGGCGGTCAAGTTCCTATACGGGCGGGGAGCGCGGGACTAGGGCAGAGGGCTCCCCGGGGGGCGCGGAACGAGGCCGGCGTACGCCGGCTCGCTCGGGGCCGCCCTGGTGCGACGCGCCCGCCGTGGCGACATCGCGCGGGTAGCTACGCCGCGCGGCCAACAGCACCAGCCCCGCCGCGACCAGCGTCACGAGCATGACCATGAAGGTGATCTCGAGGCCGGTGCCGGTAGCGGACGACACCGCGCCGGTGTGCGTGCCCACCGGCGCCTGCCGCGGCACGAAGCCCGCGATCAGGCTGGAAAGCCCCCCGAACGTGACCGGCGCCACCGCCTGGGCCAGAGAGCGCAGGAAGGTGCGCGTGCTCTCCGCCCGCCCCCACAGCCCCGCGGGCATGATGTCGAGCCGGGCCGCGTCGAGTGGCGGGTTGGCGGCCATCAGCAGCGCCGCGCCGCCGACGGCGAACCACACCGCGGGGGTCACGGTCGAGATCACGAAGGCGGGAATAAGCACGACGGCGGCGGCCAGATAGCAGATAGCGGGCACCCACACGCGCACGCCGAGGTAGCCGCGCCGCAGGATCGCGTCAGTGAGCCGACCTGAGATCAGCGTTCCCACCAGGGCCCCGATGACCAGCGCCAGCAAGACGATCTCGGCCGTGGCCTGGCCGACCTGGTAGTGGCCCCGGATGAACAGCAGCGCGAAGGTCTGCAGGCCCGAGAAGAAGAAGTAGCCGAGCGCCGAGGAGATGATGAACAGCACGTTGCTCGGCACCGCCATGATGTAGCGGATCGAGCGCGCCAGCCCCATCTGCTGAGGGTTCTCCCCGAGCACCATGCGCGGGTCGGGCTCGATGCCGCGCCTGCGCGCCGCCTCGCGCGCGAGTTCGCCCTCGCGAGGCACACCGGGCTCCTCCCACTCCCAGTCGAGCCTCACCGCAGCCCTGGCCACCGCCTCGTGCAAGTCCTTCACGCCGCGCTCGAGCGTGCTTTGGCCCCCGCGCAGCGGCTCGGGCACGGTCCGCCACAGCGAGCGCGCCAGGAAGAAGCCAGGGATCGCCAGCAGAATGAAGGCGGCGCGCCAGTCGATCAGGCTGGCCACGCTGCCCGACACGATGAACCCGATCGCGCTACCGGCTACCTCGCCGCCCAGGATGTACGCGTACACCCGCCCCCGCTCGCGTGACGGGAAGTAGTCGCCCGTGAGCGAGGCGATCGCGGGTCCGGCCGTGGCGGTGACCGCGCCCAGGAAGAGCCGGGTCACCAGCAGCGTGGAATAGCTGCCCGCGAATCCGCTCGCCAGCGAGGCGACGCTCCACAAAAGGATGCTCCCCGCGAGCAGCGGCATGCGCCTGACGCGGTCGACGAGCAGCCCGACCGGGATCACGAACAAGGCGCCCACGAGCAGCGAGACCGTGCTCAGCAGCCCGATCTCGGTAGTGCCGATGTGCAGCGACGCCTGCAGCTGCGGCGCCACCGCGCCCACGGTCGCCGCGTCGGCGCCGCTCAGCGCCAGAACGAGGCCAAACATCGTCACCACGCGCGCGCGGGCCGGTCCGCCGACCGCGTGCACGACCTGGCCCCGCAGCGAGCGACCGATGCGCCGGGCGATTCTGGTGAACCAGCTCAGCAGGAGCCGCACGAAACCGGGGGTCTCGTCGCGGCGGCTCATCCGCTGCCCCCCGCGGCGCGCGCCTCGCGCGGAGGCCTCAGCCTCAGCGGCTGGCCCCTGTTTCGCTGTAGCAGCAAAAAGGCGATCGCCCCCCACATGGCGGGCACCCAGAGCGCAATCGCGTGGTAGACGAGCGTCGCCGCCGTCGCCGCCGTCGCCGTGGCGCCGTAGAGCACGAGCGCCCCGACCATGCTGCCGTCGAGGATCCCGATCCCACCGGGGATGGGAACGAAATTCGACAGGTAGGCGATCTGATAGGCCAGCACGAGCGCGGCGATCGGCGGAGTGTGCCCGGTGGCGGCAAAGCAGACCACCAGTACGGCGATGTCAAACCACAAATACCCGATGGCTCCCACGATCCTCCAATCGGGGCGCACCAGCAGGTCGCGGGTGTCGCGGATGCTTTGCGCGGTGGTCTCCAGCACCACCCGCAGTTTGCTGGGCAGGCGGCGCGTGAGGCCCCGGTCGATCAGCGATGGCAGCGCCAGGAAGAAGACGAACACCACCGTCCCCACCGCGGCCGGGATCCAGCCCAAAAGGGGGTTGCCTGGGCCCGCCAGGATCCCCGTGGCCAACCCCAGTCCGACCAGCGCGAAGGTGATCACGTTGATCGCGCTGGTGAGCAGGAAGAGCACCACGGAGCGCTCTGCGACCCGTCCCGGATTGGCACCACGCTCGACCAGCAGCCACGCACCGACCGCGACGCTGCCGGCCCCGCCCAGTGACACGGCCGCATTGAAGGCGAGCTCAGATAGCGCTACGCGGGCGCCCAGCCGCATCGGCGCGCGCTCGAAGACCTGGAGGAAGGCGACCACGTAGCCGACGCAGGAGAGAATCTCGAAACCGATCGCCGCCGCCACCCAACCGAGCGGCATGCGCGTGACGGCGTGCGCAACCCCATGCAGGCCGGGGATCGCCAGCAGCAGCCCGGCCACGATGGCGATCAGCAGAGCGAGCGAGATCAGGCCATGGAGCAGCTTGCGGCTCGCGCGTTGCGCGTGGACTTCGGCCTCGTGGCGCTCGTCCTGGTGCTCCCGCGTCCTACGGTCTGCGGGACCTGGCTCTGGGACCACGGGCGTCTAGAGTCCCGACAGCTCCGCCACGCGTTCTCGATGCCAGCGGGCGTCGCCGTAGGCGTGGCCGTTGGCGCGGGCACGCTTGAGGAAGAAGTGGAGGTCGTGCTCCCAGGTGAAGCCGATGCCGCCGTGGACCTGGAGCGCCGAGGCGGCGACGCGGTAGCCGGCTTCGCCGGCATAGGCCTTGGCCATCGATGCAGCTCTCAGCGCGGTCTGCGGATCGTGGTCCAGGGCCCACCCCGCCCAGTAGCACAGCGAGCGGGCGCCCTCGACCTCGAGCAGCATCTGAGCACAGCGGTGGGAGACCGCCTGGTAGGAGCCGACTGGCCGGCCGAACTGCTTGCGGTCCTTGGCGTAGGCCACCGCCATCTCCAGCGCTTTTTGCGCGATTCCCACGTTCTCGGCCGCGAGTGCGGTGAAGATCGTCGCGTAGGCGTGATCTGTGCGCTCGCGATCACCTCCGTGGAGCTGCTCCGCGGGAGTGTTCTCAAGCGTGAGCGTGTACAGCTTGCGCGTCGGATCGAGCGCCTTCTGGGGTCTGATCTCTACGCCGGTCGCGGCCTTCTCGACCGCGAAGTGGTGTCCCTCGGCGCCCGAGACGATCACGACGTCGGCGCCCGCGGCATCGGAGACCGCGACCTTGGTGCCGGTGAGGTGGCCGTCCGAGGACGTGAGCTCGGCGCGGTCGGGCGCCGGGCTCGAATGCGGCTCCCACACGGCAAGCGTGCCCCTGAGCTCACCACTTGCGATCCCGGAGAGCCACCGCTGCTTCTGCTCGTCCGTGCCCGCGGCGCTCAGGAGCAGCGCGGCCGACAGAGTTGAAAGCAGAGGGCTCGGCGCGAGCGCGTAGCCAATCTCCTCGTGGATGACCGCCAGCTCAACAGCCCCCAGCCCGAGGCCGCCAAATTCCTCGGGCACGATCATGCCGGGCCAGCCCAGGTCTGCGAGCTCCTGCCACTGGGCGTCGGTGAAGCCGCGCTCGTCTGCCGCCAGCTCGCGCACGGTCTCGGGCCGGTAGCGCGAGGCGAGCATTTCCCGGGCGGTGCGCTTGATCGCGCGCTGGTCGTCGCTGAGCTCGAATTTCACGCGGCCATCCTCATCACCGCAGCCGCGGCAAGCCCAGCACGCGCTCCGCCACGATGTTCTTGAGGATCTCGGTCGTGCCCCCCTCGATCGAGTTGGCCCGGGCCCGCAGGAAGCGGTAGGTCCAGTCGCTCTCCCCTCCCCCGTCCTCGCGCCCGCCGTGATGGACCATCGCGTGCGCGCCCGAGATGTCCATGGCCAGCTCGGTCAGCGATTGGTTGACCTCAGACCAGTGCCATTTGCCGAGCGAGCCCTCGGGGCCCGGAACGCCGCCCTGCATGATCGCGCTGAGGCTGCGATAGGCGTTCAGCCGCAGCACCTCGGCCTCGATCATCAATTGCGCCAGGCGCTGGCGCACGATGGGATCCTCGCTGGCCGGCCGGCCCCCGGGGCCAGGCGTCTTGCGGGCGTGCTCGCTCAACTCCGCGATCGCGATCTGCACCGAGACCTGGAGCCCGAAGGCAAGCGTCGCGCGTTCATGCATGAGCGTCGTGATCGCCACCGCCCAGCCGTTGCCCTCCCCCCCGAGGATGTTGTCGTGGGGAACGCGCGCCTCTTCGATGAAGAGTTCGTTGAATTCGGACTCGCCCGTGATCTGACGCAGCGGCCTGACCTGCACACCCGGCTGCTCCATGTCCATCAGGAAGTAGGTGAGACCTCGGTGGCGTGGAGCGTCGGCGTCGCTGCGAGCGAGCAGCATGCACCACTTGGCGTGCTGCGCGAAGGTGGTCCATACCTTCTGACCGGTGATGACCCAGTCGCCGCCGTCACGAATCGCTCGGGTCTTCAGCGATGCCAGGTCGGACCCCGACTCGGGCTCCGAGAAGCCCTGGCACCAGATCTCGTCGGCCGACAGGATCGGCGGCAGGTAACGGCGCCGCTGCTCCTCAGTCCCGTGGGCGATCACCGTCGGCCCCCCCATCGCCAGCCCCAGCACATTGGCCAGCTGCGGCGTGCGCGCCCGCACCGTCTCCTCGTTGAAAATCGCCTGCTCGATCAGGGTCGCGCCCCGGCCGCCGTACTCCTGCGGCCACGCGATGCCCGCCCACCCCGCCTCGTGAAGCTTCCGTTGCCATGCGCGGCGGAACTCGAACAGCGCGTTCTCGTCGCTCGGGCCGCTGCCGGGATGGTTCTCCCTGAGCCAGTCCCGCAGCTCGTCCCGGAAAGACTGCTCCGAAGGCGAGAGTGTCAGGTCCACGGCTGTAGTTCCGCAGCTCTCAGGGTCAGCGCTACCTCCACAAAAGGGAGCGTACAGGGGGACCCCCCGCTAGCCTCGGACCGACCGATGGCAGACGCGCCGCAGAGCAGAGCTGAGGCGATCCCGGGAAGCCGGCTGCCCGGGCCCTATCCCGTAGGTGCCTATGCGGCACGGCTCAGGGCGAGGCTGCGGCAGTTCGCACAGGTCCAGCTGGTCGGCGAGTTGTGGGGGCTGCGGCGCAGCCGCACGCGCGTGTACTTTGAGCTTCGCGATGAACGCGGGGCGCTCCCCTGCTCGATGTGGTTGACGGATTTCGAGGCGGCCGCGCTGGAGGTGCAGGACGGTGTGCGCGTCGTCGTCGGTGGCGGCTGCGACTACTACCCCGGCAGCTCGTCCTCTTCGCCCTCCTTCAGCTTCGCGGTCTCGGAGTTGCGCATCGCGGGGGAAGGCGACCTGCTCGCGGCGCTGCAGCGGCTGCGCGTGAAACTGGCCGCCGAAGGGCTGTTCGAGCACCAGAAGCAGCTGCCGCGTCCGCTTCTGCCGCGCGTGATCGGCGTGGTGACCGGCGAACGTGGCAAGGCCCGCGACGATGTCTTGGCCGGGCTCGAGCGCCGGGGCTGGGGCGGCCGGCTGGTGTGGGCCTTCGCACCCGTTCAGGACCGCCATGCCGCTCCCAAGATCGCGGCCGCGCTGCGAGAGCTCGCGGCGATCGAGGAGGTCGAGGTCGTGATCGTCGCGCGCGGCGGCGGCTCGCTCGCCGACCTGTTCGCGTTCTGTGACGAGACCCTGTGCCGGACAGTGGCGCTACTGCGCGTGCCCGTGATCTCCTCGGTTGGTCACCACACCGACCGCACGCTGATCGACGACGTCGCCGCGGTCTGTTGTTCGACCCCCACGCATGCCGCGGAGGCCGCCGTGCCGGTCGACCCGGTCGCCGCCCGAGACAGCCTGCGCGGGTTTGCGGGGCGCCTGCACGGTCATGGTCGCCGCGCGCTGCTGGTGCGGGCGCAGCTTTTGGCGCAGCTGTCGCGAGCGCCCTTCCAGCACCTCATGCGCCATCGCGTCCGCCTGCACCAGCTCGTGCGAGAGCTGCGCGCCGCCGGACGGCGCGCCGCCGATGAACGGCGCAACCTGGCCGGAGTCCACCTGCTGGTCCTGCGCCGCAGTCGCGAGCGGGCGCTCGCCTCGGATCTGCCCACGCGTCGCCGGGGTCTCGAGCGGCTGGCGCTTGCGCTGGCCGCGCAGGACCCCGAGCGCACTTTGCAGCGAGGCTATGCGCTCGTCGAAGACAGCTCGGGCGAGCTTGTGACATCTGCTGCCGGAGCTGCGCTGGCCGGAGACGTGGCGCTGCGCTTCCACGACGGCCGCGTACCGGCGCGGGTGGTTGCATCCGAGGAGGGTGCTGGCCGTGAATGATGAGCGAACCTACGAGACGGCTGTCGCCCGGCTGGAGGCGATCATCCGCCGGCTCGATTCAGGCGAGGCGGGGCTGCGTGAGATGCTCGAGCTGATTCGCGAGGGCCGTGAGCTGGTCGAATATTGCGCCGGCGAGCTGGACGCGGTGACAAAGGGGCTCGAGGAGCTGCGGCTCGAGGAGCTGGTGGCACGGCTGGAAGGGGGCGCACGGGATCCCGACGCCGAGCGTCGTAGCGCGGGACCCGGCTAGCGCGGCCGCGCGAGAGGCTCAGGCGCCCGCGGCCCGCGCGAGCGACTCGAGCCCATCCTCCGCGGAGCCGTCGCCGTCGCTCAACACGCTGTTGAATGCCCCTGGGCGCAGCAGATTGGCCGGCTGTTGCATCACTCGCTCGTGGGTCTCCTGCATGAGCGAGATCATTTCGCGTGCGCGGGCAAGAGATTCCGGCTGGTAGAGGTTTCCCTGGAGGATGCGGACGACCTTCTCCCTGAATGCTCGCCTCACCGCGAACAGCGTGAAGAGATTCTGGAGCTTGTAGAACAACGAGATCAGGTCGTACCAGGCGTCGACGCCATCGGTGACGAGCCGTTCGTATCGCTTGAACTCCTCCGTCTCGACTCCACCGGCCAGGACCGACTCGATCGCGTTGAATGCATGCATGGCCGAATAGGTCGCCACGTCGACGCCGGTCGAGAAGATCGGGTCGATGAACCGCAATGCGTCGCCGATCAACAGCCATCCATCGCCACTGAGCCGGTCGATCTTGTAGGAGTAGTCCCCCTCCAGCCACCAGGGACGGATCTGCTCAGCCTCTTGCATGTTGTGGGTGAGCGAACGGCTTCTGCCCACGAGCGACCGAAACCACTCTTCCTCGGTCTGTCTCGAGCGTTTGAAGTCATCCTTGTTGGTGACAATGCCGATTGAGTGGATGCCGTTGCGCAACGGGATCTGCCACGCCCAGGCCTGGTTGAGGCCCAGGAAGTGCAGGAAGAGGTAGCCCTCGTAGCCGCTTGGGAGGGGCTGCATTCCCCGGAACCATGAGTACAGCCCGAACTGGTTGAAGTGCGGATCCTTGCGCTTGAAGCCCAGCTGGTTGGCGAGTACCGCGCGCCTTCCTGAGGCGTCCACGATCAGCCGTGCGCGGAGGTCGCGCGACCAGCCGTCTGCCATCTTGGCCGTCACACCCACCGCCCTACCCGCCTCAAACAGCACGCGTTGGACGGCGACGCCCTGGAGGACCTTTGCCCCAAGCTCGTGCGCGTGGCGCAAGAGCATCGCGTCCAACGCGTCGCGCTCGACGTTGTAGGTATAGAGCAGGTCCGAGCCGGGAATCGGGAACTCGCCGAGCCTGATCGCGACGAACCTGCCTTCAGGCGAGCGGGGCGCCGTCCAGCACGCCCCGCCCTTTTTCACGAAGCCGGCGTCCTCGATCTTCTGCGCAAACCCGATCTTGTCCCAGATGAGGTTGCTCGAAGGGGTGAGCGACTCCCCGACGTGGTCGCGGGGATGGATGTCCCGCTCGAGCACCAGACAGCTGCGTCCGGCCATGGCGAGCATCGAGGCGATCACGGAGCCCGCGGGCCCGCCGCCGATCACGATCACATCGAAGTCGTAGCTGCCGTTTTTCACAAGTTGCCTCCAGACAGCGCGGCCATTTCGGGGTCGGCCGCGGTAATTCGATATTCACGAGCGGTTATCTCCTCAAGCCGCTGCTTGCGCGTTTCGACGCCGAAGACCGCAGCGAGTACGGCGGCCAGCAGCAGCGGTACGGCGCAGATCAACGCGGTCGTCGCGATCGACGGAACCGCCACCGCCAACACCACCATCCCGCTGATCAGTATCCCTCCAAGCTTGCTCGCGGCGGCGGCCAGACCGGTGCCGCGCGAGCGCAGCTTCGTGGGGTAAAGCTCCGCGCTGTAGGTCAGCGCAACCGCTGTCAGCGAGCTGCTCGCGCAGATCGGCACGGCCAAAAGCAGATACATCAACGATTGATGGTGGGCGATGCTGTTTCCGACCACCGCGCAACCCACGAGCGCCGCGACCGTGGCCAGCGCCAGCAGCATGACCGTCTTCTTGCTGCTCCAAAGGCCGTACAGCGCAGCTAGCACGACCGTTGCCGGCAGGCCGATTAGTGCTCCGTTACGAAGAATCGTGGAGGAGGCGTGAGCGCTGAATCCAAGCTTCTGAAGGTTCGACGGCAGCCACATTTGAAAACCGAAGGCAATTAGCCCTGCGCCCAGCGCAAGCACGCACAGCACGAGGCTCTTGGTCGCGAGTTCTGGAGAAAGGATCTCCCGCCACTTGTTTCGCACACCCGCTTCGACCGCTAGCTCGGAGTCCGAATCGATGACCAGGTGCGCCTTGTAGCGCTCCATCACAGCCCGGGCTTCGCTGCCGCGGCCACGCGCGATCAGGAACCGGGCTGATTCGGGGATCCAGCGGGCCAGCACGAGCAGCATCAGCCCCGTTGGCAGGTTGAGCAGCCACAGGATCCGCCAGCCGTAATGCGGGAGGAGGATCGAGGACAGCCAGCTAACGAGAATGTACGCCAGCGCAAACTGCGTGCCGATCAGCACCATGATCCAGCTGCGATGCCGCGCGGGCATGGTTTCGGAGATGAGCGCGAAAGCGATCGGCAGCATCCCGCCGGCACCCAAGCCCATCAGGAAGCACATGAAGCAGTTCCACTGGTACGCCGGCATCGCGCCGCAGATTGCGGTCGAGATGAACATCACCGCCGCCAGCAGGATCGACGCCCGGCGGCCGATCCGATCGGCGAACGCCCCCCAGAGGAACGAGCCGGCGACCAGGCCGATCGCGGCGGCGAGCGGGAACAGGGCGACCGGCACCGAGCCGTGAGGGGTGGTAGCCGATTTCAGCCCGTACTCCTTGGCCATCCCGGGTAGGACAAAACCGAGCGTGGCCGGCTTCATCACGTCGATCACCACGGCCATAGCCATGGCCAGCAGCAGCGCTACATGGGTCCAGCTCAGAGATGCGTCATCCATGGGACGGATCGAAACCTTTGCCAGCTCGGTGCGGCTGACCTTGTAGTCGCGCGGGATCAGCCCATAGGCCGTCGCGATCAGCCCGAGCACGATGAGCGGCATCCCGATCAGCATCGGCGTATCGACGGCCATGCCAACCAGCCGGTAGTGCATTTTCGCCGCGTCAAGCCACATCGGCAGATGCAGGATCACGCCGGCGGTGACCGCGGCGACGCCTAGGTAGAACCAGAGCGGCCTCGCCGCCAGCTCGGGCCACGCAGCATTTTCAAGCTTGGAAATCCTGCCCCACATCGTTGCCCCTTTGTTGCCCCTCCGTAACGACATACACCCACCGACGTGCGGGTGCTGCCCCCGTTAGGTCGAAATCATACCCAAAAGCGGCCCCCCGAGGCAGCGACCTTGTGAGCCCGCCGTCGCGTCCGGCGCTCCGAGCGCTCAGCCGTCGAGCTCTCGCATAGCCGCCAAGCCGGTCTCGAACGGACCGCGGAGGACGCGCGCGGTGTCGCTGACGGCGATCCGAGCCAGCATGCCGCTGGCCGCCGTCGTGACGAGCGTCATCAGAAAGAGAATCGAGTAGGCACTCTCCGAGAGTATGCCCGCCGAATGACCGAGGCTGATGAGGATCAATTCGGTGAGGCCACGGGCATTGAAGAGCACCGCAAAGACCCTTGCCTGGTAGCTCTCCAAGCCGAGCATGCGAGCTCCAATCCAGCTGGCCACCAGCTTCCCGAGGACCGCTAGCGCCAAGACCAGCACAGCGGCGACGATCAAGTTGGCGTGTGCCAGCGACCCGAGGTTGACCTTGAAGCCGCTGTAGACGATGTAGATCGGGACCAGAGCGCGGAGGAGCGCGCTTGAAGCGGTGGCGCCCTTCTCGCTCTGGACTCTGCTACGCCAGAGCACGGCGCCAACTATGAACGCGGCAACGAGCGGGCTCGCGTTGGTGGCGCTCGCCGCGGCCAGTGCCAGCGCCAGAATTGCCACCTCGACGCCTATTCTCTGGTGCTGCCGTTTGATGCGCCTGACCGCTGGCGCCAGCAACAGGCAGAGCACCAAGGTTCCGACAAGCACGGCAGGCCCTTGTAGGACCGCGAGCGAGATGTGAGACCTCGCGAGCGGAGTCGCGATAGCGGCGATTGTGAACGCGACGAAGTCGACGTACACAGCGATCGCGAGCGCCGATCCGCCGACATAGGTGCGGGTCAAACCCGTCTCGTCGAGGATTCGCGCCAGGACCGGCACCGCGGTGATCAGCAGCGCAGCGGCGACGAACAAGGTGAACGCGAAGCTCGACGCATGCAAGGGCACAAGGCTCGTGAAGGATCGCTCGATCACCACCGCACTCAGCAAGGCGATCGCTGTTGAGGCGGCGACTATCAAAACCAGTCTGGTGCCACGAACCTCGAACACACGCGCGTCGATCTCGGCCCCGGTCTGAGCGACGTACACGAGAACGATGATGAGACCGAAGAGCCCCACGGCCGGCATGGCCGAGCTTGGCAGGAACCGGTGCTCGAGTCCCGGAGAAAGCTGACCAAGAAGCGATGGCCCCACCAGCAACCCAGCAAACAGCTCGCCGGCTGTCTGGGTCATCCCGAGCGCGCGCGTCACCCAGCCGCAGCAGAAGGCGGCGGCGAGCATCACGCAGACAACGGTGAGGAAGTCAGTATTCAGTTGCATGGCGCGTCCGGGCCATCCCGGTCCGACTGACGGGTCTACGGCTTAGAGGGCACCACGTAGGGACTCTGCGGTGAGCGTTCCCAGACTGCTGTGCCAGACATGGTTAGGAGTCTTTTCCACCTTCCGGATGACTTCCTTCATCTCCTCGAGCACCGGCGGCCGGTCGACGTCGTAGACGTCGCCCTGGAGGAGCTTGATCACGTCCAGGCGGTATTTCTGGTTCTTCACGAACGCCGTGAACAGCACGTTCAGGCGGTAGTAGATCGAAATGAAGTCGTACCAGTTCTTGGTGCCGCGCCTCAGCGTCTTCTCGTAGGTGCTGAAGGCAGCCTTGTGGGTCGATCCGTTCTCCAGAGCTGCGACGATGTCCCGCGCCGCAAAGCGCGCGCTGTTGAGCGCAATGCTCACCCCGGTCGAAAAGATCGGGTCGACGAAGCGAGCGGCATCGCCGATCAGCACGAATCCGTCGCCCGTGATCTCGCGCATGGCATAGCTGTAGTCGCCCTCTTCTTTGAGCGGGCGAAGCTGTTCGGCCTCGCGCAGGCGAGACGCGAGATCAGGCCGCGTCTCCATGCACTCCCAGAAGAATTTCTCACGATCCTGGCGGGAGCGAGCGAAGTTCTTCTTCTGGGTCACCACTCCGACGCTCGTGACCGAGCTGGAAATCGGGATCTGCCAGATCCAGCTGTCGTTGATCGGCAGAAAGTGAATGAAGATGTACTCGGCTCGTTCCTCGTTGCCGGTGATCGAAAGGCGATCGAAACCACCGAACCACGAGTGCAACGCGTATTGATTGAAGACAGGATCGCGCACGCGTAGCCCCAGCCGCGAACCGAGAAAAGTCTTCCGGCCGGTCGCATCGACGACGACCTTTGCCGCGCACTTCATGTTCTGCCCGCCGATCGAGAAGCCCACCTTGGCTCCATCTCCGTTCTGGCCGAACTGAACGTCTTTCACGGTTACGCCGCTGTAGACGTCCGCGCCTGACCTCGCCGCGTGCTGAAGCAGCATCAGGTCGAAGCGGCCGCGGTCCACGTGCCAGGTGTATGGACGGTCCACGCCCTGCTGCTCGCGCTCGGCGAAGCGGAGGTCGGCGTAGGCGTCCGCCTCGAGGCCTTGGAAGTCGTGGGCATAGGCCCGGTGCGCTTCAGCTGATGTCCATGCTGCTCCGTACTTGCGTGGGAAGCCCGAGCGCTCCATCTCCTCAACGAAGCCGATCTCGTTGAAAACGCGCGTGGAAGAGGGCACGAGCGACTCCCCGACATGCGGTCGTGGGAACAGCTCTTTCTCGAAGACGGCGCACCGCAGCCCCGCCTGCGCGAGGTAGGAGGCGATGCTCGAGCCGGCCGGTCCACCGCCCAAAATTGCTACGTCAAGCGAGTCCAAAATAGTCCTCCGTTTCGCCTGGCCGACAACGGAGGCGTGGCCGCGACGTCAGCCGCTGGATGCATCGTGCCTCTGAGTCTGCCCCATGAGATTGCCCCTCACATGGTTCTTTTGCGCCAGCCCGCGCGTACGCGCGGTCCCGGCCCCGTACGCGGAAGTTATCAGACTCGCCGGTAGCGGATCAAGACTCGCCGGTAGCGGATCAGACGCGGCCGGCCCGCTCAAACGCGGACCTGCAGTCCTGCTGTCGCGCGAGTCCGCGCGGTTAACTGTCTGGGCCAAAATGAGCGCGCGCGTCCCAGAACTTCTGCACCAATCAGTCGTCGCAACCGCGTCGGTCAGCCCTGATCGTCGCGCCGTTGTGGACGGAGCTCGGGTTCTCACCTACGGCGAACTTGACGCGCGCTCGAGTCAGGTGGCGCGGCTACTCGCCGAGGAATGCGACGTCTCTCGAGGCGACCGGGTTGGGCTTTACCTCGAGAAGTCGGCGGAAGCGATCGTCGCCCTCTACGCCGCATTGAAATGCGGCGCGGCATACGTGCCCCTCGATCCGCTTGCGCCCATCGAGCGACTCGCCTACATCGCTCGGGACTGCGGTCTCTCCTGTCTTTTGACGGGGGCCGACAAAGCGAAATCATGGGGCCCCCTGCTGAATGCGGGAGCATCGATCCAAAGCATCATCGTGCTCAATTCGCGCGACTCGTTCGCAGACGAGGAGGCGGAGGTGGAATCGGCGCGGATCCTTGGGAGTCGCGAGTTGGACGCCAAGCCAGAGACCCCTCCGGATGCCGAGCTCACCAGCGACGATCTCGCCTACATCCTGTACACGTCCGGTTCCACCGGGAGACCCAAGGGTGTGATGCTCTCGCACCGCAACGGGCTGGCGTTCGTCGATTGGGCCGTGGACGAGTTCGCGCTCGGGCCCGGCGATCGGTTGTCAAGCCACGCGCCATTGCATTTCGATCTGTCGATCTTCGACGTCTTTGCGGCGTCGAGAGCCGGGGCAGCGGTGGTGCTCGTTCCGAGGACTCTGTCGATGTTCCCGGTCGAGCTGGCGCGTTTCATCAACGAGGCTCAGATCTCGACCTGGTACTCGGTGCCGTCGATCCTGAGCATGCTTGTACAGCGAGGAGGGCTGAACCCCGGAGACCTCCCGATGCTGAGGACGGTGTTGTTTGCCGGCGAGGTCTTCCCGACCAAGTACCTGCGGGCATTGATGACCTGCCTGCCGCATGCCCGCTTCTCGAATCTCTATGGCCCGACTGAAACCAACGTCTGCACCTGGTATGACGTCCCGTCGCTGGACGCAAGTCGAGTCGATCCAATTCCGATCGGTAAGCCAATCGACGGCGACCGAGCTGTCGTTCTGACTGAGAAGGGCGAGCTGGCACGACGCGGCGAGGTCGGCATGCTCCATATCGCCGGGAACACGGTGATGAAGGGTTACTGGGGCGACGAGGAGCGCACGCGTTCCCGACTGGTCACCGGACTGCCCGGCTGCCAGCCTGGTGAGCGCGCATACAACACCGGCGATCTGGTGCGCGAGGACGAAGAGGGAGATCTCATATTCCTGGGCCGGCGTGACCATCAGATCAAGAGCCGCGGATACCGGATTGAGCTAGGGGAGGTCGAGGCCGCCCTCCTTGCACACCCGGACGTCGTCGAGTGTGCCGTCGTCGCAGTTCCCGACGAGCTGATCACCAACCGGTTGTCCGCCGTCGTCGCCACCCAAACTGGTATCGACCACAGGGAGTTGGCCCGCTTCTGCTCGAAGCGGATTCCTTCCTACATGGTCCCAGAGTCATTCTTGGTCAAAGAAAGGCTGCCCAAGACTTCGACGGGCAAGATCGACCGTCAGGCACTCGAGCGCGAGGTCGTCAAGCAGCCCGCTTGAGCGGCTTTGGCGCGGGCCGGCTATTGATCGGGTTGACCGGCGCGGCCGGCTATCCGCGCGAAGAGCCCACGGGATCCTTCAAAGCCTGACGCCGCGCCCCGCATCAGGGGGATGAGCGTAAGTACCGCCGCAAGACACGCCGCTACGCGAATTGCGAGCCACAAGGGCGAGGTCGGCAGCGCCGCCATCGCCAACGTGGCGGCGACACCGGCAGCGATGATGAGCCCGAGCTGGCGCGATGCACGAGGCACCCGCAGCCCCGAGCTCGCCGGGGGCCGGGTGAGCCGGGCAACCAGGGCGAGGGAGAGAACCGTGGCGATAGCCGAGCCAATGATGCCAAGCAGCGGAACCATGACGAGGTTCAGGCCGATGTTCACGACAGCTCCGGCCATCGTCATCACTGCCACGCGGCCTGTCATCCCCTCACTCATCAGCGCTCTCACATTGGCCATGAACTGCCCGTAGGGGAACGTGGCCGTGGCCGCGATTGCGGCAACCGACGTCAAGCCAAGTGGATCAAATGATTGTGGAGCCCACAGTCGCAGAACCACCGGCGCCGCAGCAGCCACGCCGAACACGACCGGCACCAGCAACAGGCTCATCATGTCACGGCTACGTGCCAGTAGTTGGGACCGCGCGAGTCGGTCTCCGAGGGCGTAGATGCGTGGTACCCACGCCTGGTTGACGAACACGAGCAGGAGTGCGCCGAGGGTGCCGACGTTGAACGCGACCGAGTAGCGCCCGGTGGCTGCCGATCCGAGGTCATGGCGAATGACTATTCGGTCGCCGACGTAGAGAATGAACACGGCCAGCTGCTGGGGCACCATCGGTAGGCCAAAAGCCAGCGCCCCGGCGTAGCGGCGGATCGCGACCAATGCGGACCAGTCCGGCCTCAGCGCGAGGAACCCGATGAGCGCGGCGGCGCCCTGTCCGATGACCGCGCCGCAGAGATAGCTTGTGATATTTGGCGACCACAGATACAGCAGCATCACGCCGATCGCTTGAACCCCAAGCGATTGCAGACCGCCGATGAAGATCGCCACGCCCAGCCGGTCTTTGGACCGAAGCATCGCGAGGCAAGTCCAGGTGAGCGCGAAGCAGGCGCCCCACAATGCGGCCAAGCGCGCGTTGACGACGCTGTCTAGACCGATGGCGGGACCCCAAGCGGGGGCTGCGAGGACAACGATGACCCAAGCCGCGACGGCAAATGCGGCGGAGACGGCGAGCACCCCGCGAGCCAGCCGGTCGCCATCCTCACCTGCGAACACCTTTTGGGTCGCGAAGGGGAGTCCAAAGCTGAATATCGGCCCCAGGATCTGCATCACCGCGATGGCGAGGACGAGTTGTCCGAATTCGCCCGCGCCGACGCGCCGCGTCAGGATTGGCGTGACCCCGGCAGCGAGAATGACCTGTAAGGCAGACACCCCGAGGTAGACAAAATCTCGGGTGAACATCCCGCGAAGCGCGTCGGTTGCGACTCGGTGATCGCGCGAAGCGACCACGACCTGCCCCTCACTCATATCGCCGACACCGGTCGATCAGATGCCCGAGTGCCGTCCACCGCTCGCGGATCTTGAGCCAGGAACACCTCGTACGAAGCATCGGCCTGACCCACGAAGGTTGAGGTGGCAGGCTGGGCGGTCGAAAGCTTTCAGTGACAGTCGAGCCGCCTCTGAGGGCAGTAGCCAGTCGCTGACCGAGAGAAGGCTCGTTCGGATGATCGGAAGCCCGCTCGGGATGCAGCGAGGTGGCCGCGGTATCGACCTCGCCGTTGACTTCAACGCCAAGGGCGGCCAAACCTCCGGCGAGCAGCCGGACCTGATGAAGCGGGTCTTTCATCATCGAGTCGAAGTCGACTGTGACCACGGGTAGTCCGGCCAATCCGGTGACGGCCCGCCGGTTGTAGTCGTCCCAAAGCGCGTAGCAAAAAGAAATCGGGAGCCCTTCTCGACGATTAAGCGATCGCGTCACCGCGCCGGCGTCGCGGATGACGAAGACGACGCAAAAGTCATCCAGCACCTGCCGCCAGAGAGGGAGCGTGAGGCATGTTCGCGGGTCCTTCCACAGCCACCGATCCGTTTGGTAGATGTCGCGAAAGCTGGCCCGCATCACGTCTCGGAGCGATTCGGCGCGTGGGGACCTCAACCATGAGCGAGGCATCGGCGGCATCGCCATATCGAATCCGCCGAAGACACGCAAGATCACGTCGTTGAGATCGCACAGCGTGCGACTCTCCCAGTGCCCGCTCGGATTGTCGTGCGCCGTATACATGTCGTCCGCTCGGCCCAGAGGAACGCCCATGAGGTTGATCACCCTTGTCACCGCCGACGTGCCGCTGCGGTGCATGCCTACGACCATCACCCCGTTGGTCATCGTGGAAACGTCACATCGTGCTCATTGGTGATTTCGTCAGGCTGGGGGGGCGCGGAAGTTGACGGGCCGCGTTGTACCAATCCGTGCCGGGCAGCGAGCAGCTCCCGCCTGTACGAGCCGGCGAGAAACAGGGCCGTGATGGCGCCGAGAACCGGTCCGAGCGAGAGCCGCTCGAGTCGAATGCCGCTGACGTACAGAGCCAACGATGTACAGATCACGAGCATGGCCGACACAGGTGCCGCGATGGAGATTGCCCGCCACTCGACCTCACGCCCGAGTAGACGCATGAACGCGTATCCGGGCGACAGCAACAGCGCCGGCAGCAGAACGAGCCGCGAAAGCCCAGGGAGAACTGGGGCGCATATCAGAAGAACAGCGCCCAATACCAGAAGTCCAGGTTCCCCGGCCCTCTGTAGACGGATGCGCCACCCCCCCGTCATGTCACTGGCTGTTGGCATGGAAGGGATACCAGAGGTAGTACAGGTTGAAGTTAATCCTGTACAGCCGATAATGCTGAGAGGAATACAAGAGGTGCAGCCACGGCCAGTGCGCGAAGCGGGTGATGTTCCGCGGGAGCACGCGAGACGGTTCACCGGGAAAGAACAGGGGCGCTTCTGGCGTTTGGTAGAGGGTGTCGCGGGTGTCGACCGCTAGGTAGTCATCTCGCTGACGCTGCAAGGTGAACATCACAGGCGGTGTCGGAGGGCGGCGGTTGTACCAGATGCTCGCGATCGGCAGGCCGGGCAGCGGGAGAGGAGTGACGGCGGCCGCATGAGTCGTCAGCGGCACCGCGGTGTAGCGATCTGTCACCACATGCGCCCCAGGGCCGAGGTGCACGCGAACCCAGTCCGCGAGACGGAGCGTCTCGGGCGTTACGCTGAGCGTGTCCGAGCCGAACTTGTAGGGCCCCGGGTAGCGATAGTCGAGGGGCGTACCCGCTGCGCCGTTTCCAACAAGCAGGACAACGAGACTGGCCGTGCCCAGCGTGACTGCAGTGCGCCTCAGCCACAACTTGCGTTTGTCGAGCGCGAACAAGATCACGAGCGCCGCCGGCAGTACGGCGACCCCCAGGAAGGTCGACGACCAGGTGCGGTGAGCTCCGGCCGTAGCCGCCCCAATGAGGGTTAGCGGAAGACTGATCAAGTAAGCCGCTGCAAGCGCGAACGAAAACAGTAATTCCACCCGGCTTCGACGCTTCCACAGCCAGCGTATCCCCGCAAAGAGGAGCGCAAGTGAGATCAGGCTGGGAGCCATGATTGACGCGATGCGCTCATATTCGGGAATGGTGGAGCCACTGTAGAGCGCCCGCAGAGGAGCGCCGGTGCTCTTACCGATCCCCACCAGTTTGAGAATCTGTGTGAACGGTTGTGAGACGTGTGGGAACAGGTAGTTCCAAGTTCCTGGCGCGACGAAGATCGCCCACAACGCGAAGCACCCGCCGAGCGTCAACGCTGGCATGTACCTGACGAATACGCGGCGCAAACCACCGTTACGGTCGAGAAGCCCGGATATCGGCCTGATAGTGAGCGCGCCCACCAACAGCAGCCCCGTGCCGGTCAAGCTGGTGAGGTGGTGTGTCACCACGCAGGCGAAGCACATCAGCGCAATCAGTAGGAACGTCGATAGGGTCCGTCGCCAGCTGCCGTGCCCGGATCGCTCGGCCGCCAACACTTCTGCGGAGAGACGGAGGATCGTCAACATGAGCAGAATCGCGAATGATTCGTACGCGAACTGGACGTCGCCGTACAGGAAACTCGGGTTTGTGGCGTAGACGAGGCCGGCGACCACCGCCCAGCGTTTGGCTATTGGAAGGGCTCGCGCTATGTAGTAGACCTGGACGGGGAGCAGGCAATGAGCCACAGCGATGAGGGTCAGAGCCGAATCCCAAGGCGAAAGGCCGGTCAGCCAGTGGATCGTGGCCGCGACGCTTTCCATCCCCGGATAGGACTTCCCGATCGGCAGCAGCGGGTTGTACTGAAACAAGCGGCCGGCCGAAATTACGTGGCGCAGCAGAGCGAAGTGAGCGGTCTCGTCGAAATAGATTGGGCCGCTAGCGCTCATCCAGAACTTCGGCAAAAGCGTGATGAGTCCGAGGAACGCGAGCCAGGGAACGCCATGACGTCCCGACATCGCTCGCCACGCGACGGTGAGGTAGATCAGCACCATTCCGGCCCAGAAGATCAGGTCGTATGACTGAATCCTGCTCGTGGGAGCGATGGTGTACGCCCAGATCACGAGCGCCGTGCCGCCAACGACCGGAATAGCCGCAACAAGATCTGCTCGCGGGCCGCTCAGGAAGGACAGAACGCTTGGCCGCGCGTCTCTTGGAAGCTCCGGAGACGGCCGTATGCCACGGATCTGGGTAGCTGTCGCGCTGCCTCCGCCGGGGGCTTGCCCCGTTTGCGGTTCTACCATCGTCTAATGCTTGTCCATAGTTGAGTTGACCATTCGGCCACCCCGCGCGAGCGGCGCGTCAGCGTCCGTGGCACACGCGCGTACTGGCCCCCATCGGTCGCTCGCACGGTGGCTGACACCTCGGTCAAGAATGGCATGCTGGTAGGAGCGCAAGAGCGCTGACTGACGGGACCCGGGTCTATGCCCCCATCGAGATCCCCTCCTTGGCTAGGCTATCATCCGCACGGCGGGGCGCCGTGCGTGTGACTCCGCCGGGGGGTGGTAACCGAGCAGAGGGCGCGTTCCGTCTGTAGATCTCGGGGCTGGGGGCATCAGGATTCAGTCCAAGACACACGAACAACCCTTCATCGACGGCCGCGACCGCCCAGCCGATACTGGCGGGCAGGCAACCCGACTGAGGGTTTCGCTCGTCTCGCCGGGGTTCCCGCCCCAGGTGGGTGGAGTCGAAGCAGTCGTCGGCCACCTGGCGGATGAACTGTGCGGCTACGGCCATCAGGTGACGGTGTATGCCCAGCAGCCGAGAGGGGCTTCGTTCCCGGATGATCACGGCTACCCAGTGCGCCGGTTTGCTGACTGGACTGGGTCGCGGCAGTTTCAGATCGCGCCGGGGCTTGGCCTCGCGCTATGGCGAGACAGAACGCAGTTCGACCTGATCCATGCGCACAGCTTTCATGCGATGCCCTCAATGATGGCCGCCACCATCCCGAGGGTGCCGCTGGTTTTCACACCATACTTTCATGCGGTTGGTCACACTCCGCTCGCGTCAGCCCTCCACACGGTGTACGACCGTTTCGCAAGGTACTTGTTCCGGCGCGCACAGACGGTGATATGTCACTCCGTGGCAGAGTCCGAATTGTTGCTCGCGCGGTATCCGTCCGTCGAACCCAAAGTGTCCGTAATTCCGCTCGGGGTGAACACCCGAGCCCTCCTGGAGGCCGAGCCATTCGAGAATGATCGTCCGGTGATCTTGACCGCCGGTCGCCTGGAACGCTACAAGCGCGTTGACACAGCGATACGGGCATTCGCGCGTATGCGTAACGATGCGGAGCTGGTTGTCTGTGGATCGGGTCCGGAGCGATCGGCACTGGAGCACCTCGTCCACGAATTGGGGATACAGAGCAGGGTCTCGTTTCGCGGCCAGGTGAGCGATGCTGAGCTGCACCGATGGCATCGGACGGCCACCTCAACGGTGAGCCTCTCGACGAGAGAGTCTTTTGGATTGGTGATTCTGGAGGCCGCCGTCGCCGGCAGTCGAGTGGTCGCTTCTGACATTCCTGCACATGCCGAACTGGCAAAGCGCCTGGGGAGCATCGACTCGCGCGTGACTGTCGTGGCGTCAGATGTGGCGGGCATCGCGGCTGTCCTGGACGAGCAGGTTGAGATGGAGCGGGTACGCCCGCTGGCGGACGGCGAATTCGACTGGTCCTTGATGGCGCGTCAGTACGAGTCGATCTACCGTTCGCTGAGGTAAGGCGTGCGGGTGGTCGAACTGACCGATCTCTACTCGCCGGCCATCGGCGGGCTCGAACGCTTCGTGGCCCTGCTCTCGAACGAGCTTGCGTCTCGTGGTCACGAGGTTCATGTGGTGGCGAGCGCGGTTGCGGGGGCTCCAGCGGTCGAACGGAGCAACGGTGTAACTGTCCATCGCGCTCCGCTGCTCTACCAGAAGCTGGCCCCCCAACTGGGACTCGACGCCGCTCGACCATTCCACCCCCCAGCTCCCGACCCGTTGTTCCGGCGGCGGCTGGCCGAGATCATCAAGCAAGTTGCTCCGGATGTCATTCACGCCCACTCGTGGAGCGTCTTCTCCTGTCTGTCGCGAGCCTTTCCACCTACACCCGTGATGGTGACCGCCCACGACTACGGCCTGGTGTGTGCGAAAAAGTCGTTGCTACGCAAAGGGGAGGTCTTTTGCCCAGGCCCTTCGTGGCGGCGGTGTGGGCCGTGTGCCGGCGACCATTACGGGGCAGCGAAGGGCAACGCCCTGGCGGCGGCTTCGCTTTCCAGCCAGCGGCTGCTCAGGAGGGTGACGAAGTTCTCTGCCGTCAGCGACTATGTCGCAAGCCGACTGTCGCCGAGCGTTCGTCAAGTCGTCGACCGGCCGATCGAGACCCTGCACTCCTTCGTCCCAGACGGCCTCTACGAGAGCGGTTGGCAGGCGGAGAGGCCGCATTTCCTGCCGCACGAAGATGGCTATCTTCTGTATGTCGGCCAGCTGTCCCGGCACAAGGGGGTCGACGTTCTGCTCAATGCCTACCGGAGGCTTTCCTCGCCGCCCCCGTTGGTCATGCTCGGAACGCCACACCCGACCTCTCCGACTCCCGTGACGCTCCCCACGGGTGTCACGATGAAAACCAGCGTCGCGCACGAGAGCGTGATTGCTGCGATGGTGCGGGCCGCCTGCGTGGTCGTTCCATCGGTGTGGCCCGACCCGCTTCCGATGACGGTCAGCGAGGCGCAGAACTGCGGAGTTTCGGTGGTCGCGTCAGAGGTCGGCGGGATACCCGAGCAGATCATCGACGGGGAGACGGGCTGGTTGGTCCCGCCGGCGGATGAGGGCTCCCTGGGGGACCGGCTGGCCCAAGTGCTCGGCGACCGCGATCAGACCGAGGCGATGGGCCGAGCGGGGCGGGTGCATGGACGACGATTCGGCGCCGCTTATGGGATCGCCCGGTTCGAGGAAGCGCTAGAGGAAACCTCTCAAGCGGCTGCTTAGGTAGCGCGCAGGTGCGCGTGTTCACTCACTGGAAACTCAGCACCGGGCCGGTGCGCCATCCGTTGAGGGCGTCGCGCACCGTGTCGACGAAGGCGATCTGAGGCTGCCAGCCCGTGAGTCGGCGGAGGAGCTCGCTGCTGCCCCGAACCTCCCGCACATCGGTGGGCCTGATGCGGTCGGGATCGATCTCGTGTCGTACCACCAGGGGTGTGAGCTGCTGAAGCAGGTCGATCAGCTGGCGCACCGTGATCGCCTTGCCGCTGCACACGTTGTAGATCCCTGGTCGGAGCTCGATCGCGGCCGCATAGGCCCGGGCCACGTCGCGCACGTCGGTGAAATCGCGGGCCGCGTCGGGGTTGCCGGTGCGGATCACCGCCTCGGCGAGCCCCTCGCCCTCGGCATCGGCAACCTGACGCGCGAGCGCGCTGACCACGTAGTCGGCGTGCTGACCTGGGCCGGCGTGGTTGAAGGCCCGCGTGCGCACCACGTGAAGGCCGTGCGCGTCGGCGTACTGCCCCGCAAGCAGATCGCATGCGGCCTTTGAGACCGCATAAGGGTTCTGAGGGCGAAGGGGGGCGTCCTCGTCGATAGGGAGCCGCTGTGGAGGACCGTAAACCTCACTCGAGCTCGCAATCAGCACCTTGGCCTCCGGAGCCGCCCTGCGGATCGCCTCCAATACGTTGAATGTGATCGCCAGGTTCTCCTGCAGCACGACCTCGGGTTCCTGCCAGGAGCGCTTCACGGAGGCAAGCCCGGCGAGGTGAAAGACATAACGCGGCTGAGCGGAGCGGACGGCCTGATGCGCGGCCGCCCCGTCGCGCAGGTCGAGTTCCTCACGAGACGGCGCCTGGCAGACAAAACCTGCCTGCTGAAGATGCGCGAGCAAATGGAGCCCGGTGAAGCCGCGCCCGCCCGTGATCAGCGTGTTCCGCGCCAAGCGCTGGCTAGCTCTCCAGCCGCGCCAGCGGGCCAAGTCGCTGCAATCGCTCAAGATCGGCATCGACCATCAGGTCGACTAGCTCGTCGAAGCTCGTGCGCGGCTCCCAGTCGAGCTGGACGCGGGCTTTCGAAGCATCGCCGACCAGCCGCTCCACCTCCGCCGGCCGAAAATGGCTCGGAGCGGTGGACACATACTCCCAAGGATCGAGCCCGACTCGGGCAAAAGCCCGCTCGATCAGCTGCCTCACGCTATGCGGCTTGCCGGTGGCGATCACGAAGTCCTCGGGCTCGTCCTGCTGGAGCATCAGCCACATCGCCTCGACATATTCCTTGGCGTAGCCCCAGTCGCGCTCTGCCTCGAGGTTGCCAAGGCGAAGCTCGTCCGCAAGCTCGAGCCTGATCGCCGCCGCGGCGTTTGTGACCTTACGCGTGACGAACTCGAGTCCGCGCCTCGGCGATTCGTGGTTGAAGAGAATCCCTGAGACGGCATAAAGCCCATAGCTTTCGCGGTAGTTGACCGTGATGTAATGGCCAAAGGTCTTAGCGACCCCATACGGCGAGCGGGGATACAGCGGCGTGAGCTCGTTTTGGGGGACCTCACGAACCTTGCCGAACATCTCCGAGGAGGAGGCCTGGTAAAAGCGCGCTTCTGGGCACGCTTCGCGCATTGCCTCCAGCACCCTGGTGACCCCGATGCCGGTGAACTCGGCGGTCAGGACCGGCTGGATCCAGGACACATGCACGAAGCTCATCGCCGCAAGGTTGTAGATCTCGTCGGGCTGGGCGGCGCGCAACGCGTCGACCAGCGAGCGCTGATCGAGCAGGTCGCCCTGATGAAGCGTGATGCGATCGCGGATGTGTTCGATGCGCTCGAATCGCTCAGATGAGGAGCGGCGCACCATCCCGTGGACCTCATAGCCCTTGTCGAGCAGCAGATCAGCCAGATAAGAGCCGTCCTGGCCGGTGATGCCCGTAATCAGGGCACGCTTAGACGACATCTGGGCTCGGGGTCAAGTCGGGAATCGTTGTGGGCCGTGACTCTACGGCCATCGACGCTTCCCCCATCAGGTCGCGGGCGCGCTCGACGACGAGCTGTATTAGTTGCTGCTGGACCGCCACATCTTCGAACCCGTGTACCGGGCCGTCTAAAACAGTCCATCGGAGGCGATTCGGACCGCGCTCTCGAAGCAGCGCGATAGCACGTGAGGCATCTATGTCTTTCTGGACTCGCGCCAGGTTGTCATCGAGGCTCCCATAGACAATCTCAACGTGGCCACCGGCCATGACGAGGCGCGCAAGCTCTGTCTCCAGCAGCAGACTGCGGAATGAGCTGAGACCGCCATTCGGCCTCACGGCCTGGGTTGGAGCAGTACGCCTGGCCACCCGGCGAGCTCTCACGCTCGCGCGGGTGCGGACAAGCGAACCGAGGCGTGCGAAGAACCAGCGCCGGTAGTCGCTGTTTGTGGCGATGGTGCGGAGGGTCGCGATGTTGATCACTTCTCTGATCCGGTCACGCATGTGTGCGACGCGCCTTCCATCCGGGAGGACGAGCAGCGGGCTCAACAGAATCAAGCCGACCACATCTTCCCGGCCCACGGCCGCCGCGATGCTCGGAATCGTTCCGAAGCAGCTGCCGACGATCAACAGCCGCTGGCAGCCGGTCGCCCGGAGTGCGTCCATGGCCGCTGCCGTATCGGTGACCGGCGCCCCGGCCAATCCCTCGACGAACTCGCCCGGGCTCTCGCCTGTCCCGGCGTAGTCAAATCTCAGTGACGGGATCCCCTCCCGCGCCAGCCGCCTCGAGATGGTGGTCCAGACCCCGTTGCGATGAGCGGAGAAGTTGTTCGTCCCGCTATGCGCAAAGACCACTCCCAGGTTCGCCGGCGAGGTTTTCGGCGCCGTGTAGAGCGCGAACAGGGTGGCGGTTCCCGACTCGAGATACATGGCGGATTCGAGAACCGTCTCAGCGGAGGCCGTCGCTGCCACAGAATTCATTCGTCGCTCCTCCACGCGTCAATCAGCCAGTCACGAGCGCTCGCCATGAGCTGCTCTTCGGTGGCCAAGACGAAAGCCGCAACCTCGGCCGCCGTCGGAATGAACCACGGGTCCTCGGCGAGCTTGACGGGCTCTACGTCAACTCGACAACCCCGTCTTTTCCACTCCGCGACCACCTGCTCGAGCCCAGCCGCACGGCGTCCTTGGAAGGACTGGACGAGAATCGGGTGCGGGTGCTCGGGGACGGTTTGAGCCAGGTGACATCCGTTCAGGGATTCGTACATGCTGGAGGCGAGCGTGAATCCCATGACGTCGACTTCCCCTTCGCGGGTCAGTCTGGTCAGCAACTCAGCGGTCGGAACCGGTCGCGGTCCCCGGCTCCGCGTGGCAGCGACCAAGCGAGCACGGAAGAAGCCCCTGATGAAGTCCCTGCCGTCGACGACCGGCTTCCATAGCAGCAGGGGCGCGTCCGGGTGGCTGAACAGCGCCCGAGAAGCGATCAGGGACCCCACCCCCACGCCCAGAAAAGCGACGCGGCTCACGCCCGCCGACCGTGAGGCGGACAGGGTCACGTCGAGGGCGTCTTGGCCGAAGGCACCCAGGGATGCTGTCCCCGCGTCGCTGTTGCCGACGCCGCGGTAGTGGAACCGGACGACGGCAACTCCCGCAGCAGCGAGCGTGCGGGCGAGGCGGACCTCTCGTCGGTAATCCGTGTGTTGCTCCGCGAACAAGGAGCCGCACACCGTCAGCAAACCGGATGCTGGCCGATCTGCGGGACGATGCAAGACTACGAACAGCGAACCCTCGGGTCGCACGACGAAGCCCGCCTCCTCGAGCACGGTGCCGACCACGGTGCGGGCCGAATTGGCGAGGCTCACATCGCGGTGCGCCGGTGTGGCGCCCGGTTCGAGGCCCCGGTCTGCCTCCGGCTCCCCACGGGACCCTTCCGTCGACCCGCCGGCAGCTGCTCCCACCAGCGTCACGGCTTCTTCGGTTGGGATCCGGCTCGTCATCTCGCCTCCTTCGGACGGATCGCTACGGCTAATTTGCTGCGCACCGCGGCCACGACCAGGGCGAGACTCGCGCCGGCTATCAGCGCACAAAAGACGAGCAACAGGGTCGGGTCCCCGGGCGGCGGCGGGTTCTTGCCGATCGCGAGGCGGAGCGGAGAGTTCCCGAGTCGTTGACGTAGGAATTTGACGATGGTCGGACTCGCCTGCTCGATGTAGCCGGCTTCGCGCACAGTTCCGGGGACGAACTCGACCTGTTCTGGCACTCGGGAGGCCCGCAGCGCATTTGCCATGTCGATCGGCTGGCTCCTGGGGACCACTTCATGAGCTGCGTTGAACATGAGGAAAGCGGGTGCCCGTGCATTCACGTGACTGGTGGGTGACGCGCGCGTGATCAGCTGCGGAGAGCATTTTGGGGTCGCACACCCGAGGAACCGATACACGCTTGCGAAGGCGCCCAGCGGGGGCAGGTGCGCCTTGGGACAGGCCGAGCGGTGCTTGCACACAAGTCGGGCGTGCACAAGCCGCGCGAAAGCCGTCAGATCGAGGGGTGCCGAAAGCGTCACCACGGCATTGGTCGGACCTCGCTGATGCTCGCTGTCGAGCAGGGAGGCCATCGCCCCGAGATAGCCGCCGGCGGAGAAGCCGACTATCCCAACCCGGTGGGGATCAGCCCCGAACTGGCCGGCGTGGGCAATATTCCACCGAATCGCGCGTTGGATCTCCTTCACCTGCTCTGGATATCCCGGACTAGCCAGGGAGTAGTTGACGGTGGCGGTGACGAACCCGAGCGATGCGAGCGTGGAGGCGAATGGGCCGGTGTCCCGCTTGTCGCCGGTGGTGAAGCCCCCACCATGGATCACAATCACCAAGGGGGCCGGCTTGGCCCGGTCTTCGGGGGAGTAGATGTCCTCCGTCAGAGCTACCCCCTTGTTGGACCGTCCGTAGACGACGTTGTGGTGCTTTTGCGCCGGATTCGAGACCGTGCCTCGCTTCGTACCGCATCCCGCCGCGCAGAGGCAGACGACTGCAAGCAGGCCAGCTGCCGTCACAGTTCGTAAGGAGAGCCTGCTGTGGATGGTCACGAACGACCATGCCTCCCAAAATTGACATGCAAACCAAGCCGGTCGCCCATCGCCCCAGGGCCCTGACCAACCAGGGGCCTTCTCGCCCCCCGCAAAGGTAGCGCAAACGTCTTCCCCGGCGTGAACTGTGAGGTCACCATTGCTTTGATCAAAGGCCCATAAAGCGGGCGACGAGGTTTCGCTGCATGTCGGAGGTGCCCGAATGGATCCGGCTCGCGACCGCGTCGCGAACCTCGCGCTCGAGCTCGTACTCGGTCATGTAGCCGTAGCCACCGTGGATCTGAAGCGCATCCAGACTGGACTGCAGGAAGCATTCGCTGACGTGGAGCTTGACGAGCGCTGAGTCGTGGGCCTTGGCGCGGCCGCGGTCAAGCAGCCATCCCAGGCGATACACGAGCAGGCGCGCCGTCTCCAGGCGCACCTTCATGTCGGCAATCTTGTGCGCCACCGCCTGGAAGCCACCGATCGGCTGCCCGAACTGTCTTCGCTCCTTGGCGTAGTCGATGCAGCGTTCGAGCTGGCGCTGCATCGATCCGACGGCGCTGGCGAGGATGCAGCTCCGCTCCCACAGCATCGCGAGGTTGAACATCGCCATTCCGGATCCAGGCCGTCCGAGCATCGCCCCCTCCGGAAGCTCGCAGCCGTCTAAGAACAGCTCGCTCATCGGCGATGTGCGAAGGCCCATCTTGTCAAGCGGCTTCCCGACCGAAAGCCCCGGGTGGCCACGGTCGATGAGAAACGCGGACAGTCCCGCAAACCCGCCCGCTGGCTCGGTTGATGCGTAGACCAGCAGCACGTCGGCCTCGGGCGCGTTGGTGACGAACGTCTTGCGACCGTTGAGAACATAGGAGCCGTCGCGCCGCCTGGCGCTCGTCGTCAGGCTGAACGCGTCGGATCCGGATTCGGGCTCGGACATGCCCTGCGCGGCGATCAACGAGCCGTCGCACAGGCCCGGCAGATAGCGCCGCTTCTGAGCTTCGTCGCCGAACTTCACGAGCGGCACCTCGAACGCCCACATCTGCGCGTTGAGGGCGAACGTCAGGCCGTTGTCCGCGCAGCCGTAGCCGAGACCTTCCAGTGCCAGCATGATCGTCGACGCGTCCGCGCCTGCCCCCCCGTACTCCCCGGGCACCGGAAGGCCTTGGATCCCGATCTCTGCGCACGCCTTCCACCACTCTCGAGAGAAGACGTGGTCACGGTCGCGCTCACGCACGCCGTCGCGCAGCCGCGCGTTCGCAAATTTGACAACCGAGTCGCGGTACTCCCGCTGCTCAGGCGTCCAGTCGAAGTCCATACGGTTCGCCCCGAGTCATCCCCTGAGTTGTCGGCACGGCGTGCCGACCCTGCGCGCAGCATGGTATCCGCTCTCGAGTGGGGGGCGTCGGCTCCGGGCACGCCCTGGCGAGCGCGAGGCTAAGCGAGGGCGGGATATGGAGGGTGGTGATGGAGAGCCGTCGGTGCCGTTCGCGGGGCGTATGCGGCCGATTGGGGGGCGGCCGAGCCTTGCTCTAACTACTGGAGTTGTTGAACGGAGCCCGGGACGTCGTTCAGCGAGATTCCCTTCTTCGCCGCGACGTACCGAGTCATCTGCCTGACGGAGGAGAAGTTGTCCGGAACGATGTCGACATCGTCTACGGAAACTCCGAACTCTTCCTCGATGAACGAGACGACTTCCATTACGCCCATCGAATCGATCAGGCCGGTGCGTAGAAGATCCTCATCAGGATTCGCTGACGATCCATCATCGTCGAGCCTAAGAGATGACACAAAGCCGAGAAGAGACTGCTCGATCTGTTCAAGAGACGCCGTGCTGTTCAACTGGTCTAACCCCCTAGGACTCTGTTATAAGGCCACGTGTCGCCGCGAGATGCCGATGCCGTTCCTCGGAGAGACGCAAATGCCCCACGGCCCGTGAGGCCGTGGGCGAAGGATATACGACGACGGCGAATGCGAGCAAACCGGGGGCGCGTCGAGCATAATCGCGAGCTCGACCCCGCTCGCGAACAGGCGGAGTGAGCCTTTAGCATCCGACGGTCATGGCCACCTTCGATCTGCTCGCCCACCTGCCGGTTGAGGTCGAGGGCTACACGCTGGAGGGCCTGAGCGCGCAGGTCTCGAGCGGCTTTGAGCGTCTGACGACCATTGTCCGGCTCTACGGAGGCGGCGCCGAAGGGGTCGGAGAGGACGTCGTCTATGACGGCGTCGACCAGACGGCGCTGCAGGAGGCCGGCCCCGTCCACGACCTGCGAGGCCGCTGGACGCTGGCCGACCTGTGCGAGCGGATCGACTCGCTCGATCTCTTTCCGGCGCCGCCCCAGCGGGAGGTATCGCCCCTCTACCGCAGGTGGACGTTTCACAGCGCAGCGCTTGACCTCGCGCTGCGACAGTCCGAGACGACGCTGTGGGAAGCACTGGGCCGGAGATCGCAGCCGGTCACGTTCGTGGTATCGCTGCGGCTCGGCGAGCCACCGACGCTGGATCCGATCGAGCGCCGACTGGCCCGCTATCCCGACCTGCGCTTCAAGCTCGACCCGACGAGCTCGTGGACGCCGGAACTGATCGCCTCGCTAGCCGCCACAGAAGCCATCGATTCGGTCGACTTCAAGAGCTTCTATAAAGGCACGATCGTTGACCAGGAGGCGGATCCCGAGCTCTATGAGCGGGTGATTGCAGCCCTACCAGAGGCCTGGATCGAGGACCCCGATGTGACTGATCCGGGCACCGCGGCCGTACTCGAGGGTCACCACGACAGGATCACCTGGGATGCCCCGATCCATTCGATCGAGGACATCGAGGCGCTGCCGTTCGCGCCACGGATGGTCAACATCAAGCCCTCTCGGATCGGCGGCCTCCGCAGGCTGTGCAACACCTACGACTATTGCGCCGAGCGCGGCATTGGTACCTACGGCGGCGGCCAGTTCGAACTTGGCCCGGGGCGCGGACAGGCTCAGTATCTGGCCTCGTTGTTCCATCCCGATACGCCGAACGACCTGGCCCCGGCCGCCTACAACGTCGAGGACCCGCCCCCGGGATTGCCCACCAGCCCGCTCCCGCCCCAGCCGAGCAAGGTCGGGTTCCGCTGGGCGGAGCTTTAACTGCGCCTGCGTGGTGCTTCACTCGCCGCCGTTGGAGACGTCGGCGGTCGAGACCTCCAGCACGCCGTCGAACTCATCGAGCGCCACGACCAGCGGTTCGACGCGAGGCTGACCGCGGACCTCGAGCGTGAGCGCTACCGCGGGGCGGCCGCGGACCTCACGAGCGAGCTGGTCGGTGCGCACGCGCACGATCGCGAACCCCAACCTGGTCGCCTCGGCGAGCACTTCGCGCAGGATGCCGCGCCCATCCTCGTAAAGGATGCGCAGGCCGAAAAGGAGATGGCGCGAACGCGGCAGCTTCTCCGCGAGCTTCGAATAGCCGAACACAACGATGAAGTGACCGCCCGTAACCGCGAGCGCCAGCAGCGGCAGTCCCGCCCCGCAGGCCATGCCCACAGCAGCCGTCACCCAGACGACTGCCGCCGTCGTGAGACCGCGCACGGCGTCACCACGCACGAAGATCAGCCCGCCGCCGATAAAGCCGATGCCGGAGACGATCTGGGCGGCCACTCGCGAGGGATCGAGCACGACCCTTCCGCCCACCACGTCGCTGAAGCCATACTTGCTAACGAGCAGGAAAAGGGCGGCGCCGACGCCGACGAGGGCATGGGTGCGCAGGCCGGCCGACTTCTGTCGCCACTCGCGCTCTAGGCCGATCAGGGACGACAGCGCGAACGCCAGCGCGAGCTCGCCGAATTCCTTGAGGTGCTGCCCGGTCGGGACAGCGACCGCCAGGGCCAGATGCCCGCTGCCGGTCAGCATCGGGGCTGTCGACCCTTTCCTGGCATCTCGGGTGTCCGACGATGGGGGGTGCTTGCGTCCCGGCGCGTCATCTGCCTCAGCGGTTTCGTACTGTACGCGGCCTACATGACGTCGATCCAGGACGAAGGGCCGGCCGTGCGGGAGCGGCTGGGAATCGCCGGTTCGGGCGTGATCGCGTGTGGCCTAGCCGCAACCGCGGCCCGTCACGGCAGCGTCGTGCTGTGGGCGCGCTCGGAGCGTTCGGCCGATCGCGCTCGGGCGCGGGTCGAGAAGCTGTGCGCCAAGGAGGTCGAAGACGCAGGCAGCAAGATCCAGGTCGTACAGGACCTCGACGCGCTGTCGCAGGCCAGCTTCCTGGTCGAGGCCGTGGTCGAGGACCACAGCAGCAAGGCCGCGCTGCTCGAAGAGCTGGGCCGAAATGCTCCCGACGACGCTGTGCTTTCGACGACCACCTCGTCGCTGTCGATAGCCGAGCTTGCCCGCGCCAGCCGCAACCCCGAGCGCTTTCTCGGTCTGCATGTGTTCAACCCAGTCACGCGCATGGAACTCGTGGAACTGGTATTCCCGCCCGAAGCGTCCGAGGACACCCGCTCGCGCGCGACCGCCTTGTGCGAAGCGCTTGGCAAGACCCCCGTGGTGGTGCCCGACATTCCGGGATTTGTCGTCAATCGCCTGCTGTTTCCGTACCTCTTCAACGCAGTCGAGCTGATGGCCGAGACCGATACGCCGGCGGAAGACATCGACCGCTGCATGACTCTGGGAGCCGGCGTGCCGATGGGACCGATCGCGCTCCTCGATTTCGTCGGACTCGACGTGGCTGCCGCGATTGGCGAGACGATTGGCGCGGCCGTCCCCGAGACGCTGCAAGCGCTGATCGAGGCCGGGGATCTCGGGCGCAAGACCGGTAAAGGTTTCTACAGCTACGAGTAGCGGGCCGAGGGGCGGCCGCGGAGTCCGCGCCTCGTGCGGCGGCGCTCACCTGGGCCGAGTGCGACAGCGTCCGCAGCTGCCCCCTCTGAGCCGCGCCCGGCCCCGCGTCACCCAGCAAATCGCGCTGCATAGAGGCGGGATTTCGGGCGCCGGCAGAGGGTCGGATTTTTTACCGCTCGTTCAGGTGCGACACGCAGACTTCCGCTTCGCGACGTACCTCATAGCAGCACCTCCTCCCCAGAAGCAGAAGCCGGCCCGTGCAAGCGGGCCGGCTTCTTGTTTGTCGGCCCATGCAAGCTCCAGCCGGAGACGGCGAAGCCGGCCCAGGCGGGCCGGCTTCATCTCTCCTCTCAACCACCGGGAAGGCTTTGCAGCGCGAGGCTCCAAACCCGGCCGTTGCTGATGCGAAATGTAACGAAACCGTGGACGAGGTGCCGAGAGGGCGTCTATACCAGCGCCCGGCGCGGCCTGATGCGCACTGCCTCGATTCGGTTCTGGCGCACCGATTCGACCCGGATCGAATAGCCGTCGGCCGCGATCGTGTCGCCCCGCTTGGGCAGTCTCCCGAGCTCCGCAAACACGAACCCGCCCACCGAGTTATATGCGTCGGTGTCGATCGGAAGCTTCAACCCGTAGTCCTCGAGGTCGGTGACCGCCACGTGGCCGCGCACGAACCAATCGCCGTTGGCCAGGCGCCGCACCGACCCGCCGGCAGGATCCGTCTCATCCATGATCTCGCCCACGACCTCCTCAATGATGTCCTCGATCGTCACGATGCCCGCCGTGCGGCCGTATTCGTCGATCACGATCGCAAGCTCGGTCCGCTCCCGTTGTAGATCGGCCAGGAGATCGTCCAGCGGCTTCGTCTCGGGGATGATCGGAGCCTCACGCACGAGCCGCTCGAAATGGGCCTCTTCCCCCTCGGCCATCAACAGCTTGACGAGCTGGTTCACGTGCACGATGCCTTTGACGCGATCCTGATTTGAGTCCTCGGTCACTACCAGCCGAGAATGGCCCGTGGAAACGCAACGACGCAGCGCGGCTTCGACCGTTTCGGATTCGTCGACGGTGACCACGGCCGGGATTGGCGTCATCACCTGCCTCGCCTCCTGCTCGTGCAGATGAAAGACGCCGGTCAGCATGCTGGCCTCGCCAGCATCGATCTGACCGCCGGTGCGCGAGTGGGCGATCAGTCGTTTGAGCTCATCCGGCGTCCCGCCCTCCGGTTCGGCGTCGGGGTCGGTCCCCATGAGTCGCAGGACCGCGCGCGACGTGGAGTTGAGCACGAAGATGAACGGCTGGAAAGCGACCCGGAAGAACTCCAAGCTGCGCGCGATCCGTCGCGCGAGCACCTCGGCGTGCTGGATCGCATATAGCTTGGGCACGATCTCGCCCGCGATGCTCTGCGCGGTCGTGATCAGCAGATAGGCGATCACGACAGCGAGCGCAACCGCCGCGGCGTTGCCTAGGGCCGGGCCAAGTGGATCCTCGAGCACGTGGGCAATCGACGGCTGTCCGAGCGCCCCGATCCCGATTGAAGCCATCGTGATCCCTACCTGGCAGGCCGTGATGTAGTTGCCGATGTTCTCCTGCTGGTGGAGCGCAAGCCGCGCGCCGCGCGCGCCCTCTTCGACCAGCGCCTCGAGCCGCGTGCGCCGCGAGCGCACGAGCGCGTACTCGGCGATCACAAAGAACGCGTTTGCCAGGACCAGAAGTCCTGTGAGAACGATGAACAGCGCGGTCACCGGCGCGCCTGCGGCCGGAAGCGTGTTGCCCGAGCGCTGCTACTTCGGGATGGGTCGTCTTCGCTCATCTAAGCCGACGGCGGTACGGTAGCAGCAGGGTCCTCCGACTCTGGAGCCTCGGGCGCCGAGCCAGAGAGCTAAACGCCAAGCTCGTCGAACCGCGCCGCCATCTCGAAGTCGGCCTCGGTCAATCCTCCGGCTGCATGATTCGTCAAAGAGAGGCGGACCTTGTTCCAGCCGTGAACGAGGATGTCGGGATGGTGGTTGGCGTCTTCGGCGGCTTCCGCGACGCGGTTGACGAACTGCATGGCCGCGGCGAAATCCGGAAACTGCCAGTCGCGCACGATCTCATCCCCCTCTCTCCTCCATTCGTGGCCCTCTAGCCTCTGGCCGATGTCTTGGTCGCTCAACAGCTCTGCCATATCGTGGTCCTCCTCGGTCTGGACGCTCCCTAGCTTCCCGCTCAATCCATCCAAGCAACGCGATGCGCATAGTCAGCCTCGTCCCCTCCGCCACTGAGATGCTGTTTGCGCTCGGGCTTGGGCCCGAGCTCGTGGGGGTGACCCACGAGTGCGACTACCCGTCGGCGGCGACAGAGCTGCCAAAGATAACTCGCGACGTATTGCCGCCCGGGCTGAGCGCTAGCCAGATCGATGCCGCAGTAAAGGAGCTGACCCTGCAAGGCCAGTCAATCTACGAGCTCGATACGGAGACGCTCGGCGAGCTCAGACCAGACCTGATCGTCACCCAAGCGCTGTGCTCGGTCTGTGCCGTGTCGTACGACGACGTGCGAACAGTCGCTGACGAGCTCGATTCGAAGCCGCGCGTAATTTCGCTCGATCCGAAGACGGTCGGCGAGGTCTGGGGCGATGTGCGCACGCTGGCCGAGGCGACCGGACGGAAAGATGCGGCGGTGGACCTGGTTCGGCGCGCCGCCAATCGCATAGACCGGGTGAGGATCCGAGTTCGCCGCGCCCGTCACCCTCGTGTGGTTGCACTCGAGTGGCTCGACCCACCCTTCGCGGCGGGCCATTGGATACCGCAGCTGATCGAGTTCGCCGGCGGCCAGGACATGCTTGGCCTCGCCGGCGAACGTTCCGAGGAGCGGACCTGGGAGGAGGTGGTCGCCACACAGCCCGACATCGTCGTGGCCATGCCCTGCGGCTATGACGCCCAGATCGCCCACCGAGAGGCCGAGATGCATCGCGATCAGCTAGCCGCGGTGGGCGCGGGCGAGGTAGTAGCCGTTGACGCGTCGGCTTTCTTCTCCCGGCCCGGGCCGCGCATCGTGGATGGCCTCGAGCTGCTTGCCCACATCATCCACCCGGAGCTGTTCGCGGAAGCGCCCGGCGAAGCCCTGACCGTCGAGGTGTGACGAGGTGCGGCGCTCGTCAGCCGGTGAAACTGATCCCGTTCGGAGTCAGTCCCGCGCCGCCGGCCACCGCGATTGCAGCGATAACGCTGACCACCCCCAGCACCGCGCAGCCGGCGAGTGCCACGGCCTGAAGGCGCCGCCGCTGGGACAGGTTCACGATCAGCCAGCCGCTGAGTAGACCACCGACGAAACCGCCCAGGTGGCCACCGATCGAGATGTTCGGCACCGCCACGGAGAACAGCAGGTTGATCACGAGCAGCGGACCAAGTCCGCTGCGCCAAATGGAGATGCGCCGTTCGTGTGCGACCACAATCAGCGCCCCGAGAATTCCAAACAGGGCCCCTGAGGCGCCGAGCGTGGGGACGTCGGGCTGAAACAACAGCGCTCCGAACGATCCCGCGAGCAGCGACACGAAGTACACGACGGCGAAGTTGAGCCGGCCGATCGCGGGCTCGAGCTGCGGGCCCATGATCCACAAGAAGAACATGTTGAAGAGGATGTGGAGGAAGCCGTCGTGCAGGAAGCCGCTGGTGACAAGCCGCCAGTACTGGTGTTGCTGGACGATCGCGGGACCAAACAAGTCGCCTTTGTTGACGACCACGCCGCTGGTGCCATTTAGCCCCTGGCCGCCGGTCACGATCTCGGCGAGAAACACGACCACGTTGACCGCGATCAGAATCATCGTCACGCTCGGCGGCGTCGGCAGCGAGCGAACGGTGCGAACCCGCGTGCGGTCGCGCGCGCATTCAGGACACCGCATGCCGACCGGCGTCGGCGTCATGCAATCCGGACAGATTGGCCGCCCGCAGGCCGAGCACGCGACGCCGGTCTCACGGGCTGGGTGTCGATAGCAGACTGCCATTCGCGGGGGCGACGGTAGCAGCGGCCTCCGGGCCGTCCCGGCGCTCGCGCGGCTAGCCGGGGAAGATGCGGCGGGTCTCCTCCGCGATGTCGTGAAGTGTGCGCTCAGCGAGCTCGAACACGTTCGCCGATCCCTGTCGACGGTGGCCGTGGCGGCGGCGGACGCGAAGCGCCACCAGCGCCGTGCCCGCAGTTGCTCCGACCACGACCGCGACGACGGGTCGCGCCCAGTTCCGAGGATCCCGCATCGCCGACAGTTCCCAGGAGTCAAGCTCGTCCTGGGCCAGCTCGGTCAGATTGACGAGCGTGCCCTCGAGTCTCTGCGCAAGGCCGGCGGGAGGGTCAACCGGCGCCAGTGCCTGCCGCAACAGCGCTTCAAAGTTGGTGGCGCCGGTGCTCATGCCGGTTCGCCGCCGTTCTCTGAGGCTGCAGGACCGACGGCCTGAGCCGAGCTCGCGGCGCCGTCGGTGCCCGACGCATCCGCCACGATGCCCTCGAGCTGTCGAATCGCGCGATGCAGGAGAACCTTCGTGGCGCCGTCGGTTCGTCCGAGCGCACGCGCGATCTCGCGGTTGTCCATACCGAGCGCGAAGCGCATGATCAACGCTTCGCGGCGGTCGTCGGCCAGCTGCTGGACGCCTTCGAGGATCGCCTTCAGCTCCTCTCGTCCCTCGACCAACGATTCGGTGGTGTGTGGTGCTGAGATCACGGCCGCGTCCTCGATCGCCGCCTCTGGCTTGCGCGCACGGTCGCGATAGAAGTTGGCCGCGAGATTGTGCGCGATCCGTATGAGCCACGGGCGCAACGGACGGCCGTTCGACTCCTTGAGCGCCCGCTCAAAGTGACGGTAGGCCTGTAGGAACGTCTGCTCGGTGAGGTCCTCGGCGTCGTGATGGTTGCCGACGCGGTAATAACTGTATGAGTAGACGTCGCGCAGATGTGCGCGGTAAAGATCCGTAAAGCAGGCGTCGAGCTCGGCCTTGTTCTTGGGCAGATGGGAATCCACCGCACGTGCAGCGTACCCCCGCTAGGCAGCGCGCACCGATCGCGTCCGTGACCGACGCTTGGGCTTGGTGAGCGTCGCGGCCCAGCGTTCGACGTCGATCCGGCCCTCGACGAGAGCTGCGAGACCCTCCAGCGCTGGCGCCTCGACATGCTCACCCCGGGCGACGATTGCCAGCAGTGGAACCGAATCAACCGCTTCGGCCGCCTGACCGAGCACAGCGGTGATCTCGGCCGAGGGGATGCCCCGGGCGAGCATCTCGCCGGCGCGGCGGTTGCGTGAACCTGCGGAGACCACGGTGGCGACGAGATCGCCCGCGCCGGCAAGGCCGGTGAACGTCTCCGGCCTCGAGCCACGGCGCCGGGCGAGTGCATCCACCTCGGCAAAGACCTTTCCCGCTGCCGCGCCGGCGACATTGGGCCCGGCGGGCACTGCCGCCGCGGCAGCAAGCACAGCCGCATTCTTGGCACACCCGGCGTACTCGACACCCACCACATCGGAGGTCATCGAGACTTCGAGCCCGGCGGTCCCAAGGACGTCCGCCAACTGGCGCGCAAACCCCTGATCGACCGAAGCGAGCACTACCGAGGCACCATGCTCAAGCGCGTCGGCAGCGTGGGCGGGGCCTCCCAGCACCGCGATCCCGCGGGCGCGGCAACGGCTTGAGACGAAGTCCGAAGGTACGGTGCCGAGCGGCGGGACCACCCCCTTGCAGAGCACGAGCACGCCGGCGCGCCTGGGAATTCGTTCGCCATGGGCGGCGAGCACATTCGGCAGTGACCGCGCCGGCACCGCCAAGCACACCAGGTCATGCCCGCTGAGCTCGAGGTCAGCAGCGCGCAACACCCGCACCGAGTCGGGCAGCGGGACGCCGGGGAGATACCGTTCGTTCTCGCGAGCACCGTTAAGCTCCTCGACCTGTTCGTAGGTCCGGCAGCCGAGGTCGACCTCGAGACCGGATCGGGCGAGGCTGACGGCGAGTCCGGTTCCCCACGTGCCCGCTCCGATCACCGCTGCGCGGCGGATCGGCGGTAGGCCGCCGAGCCATTCCCACTGCAGCATCACACACGGCCAGATGCGATCGGTCACTGCGCCTGCGAGCGCGGGCGACGCGTCCTCGACCTGCGGGAAGCGAAGCGGTCGTCCGGCCCGGAGTCGGACCCGATGGGGCCGGATTCGCCATCCTCGACGGATCGCCTCGGTGCCATGAATCGCAATTGGCACCACCGGTGCGCCGGTCTCGAGCGCGAGCCGGCCCACGCCGCGCCGCGGCTTGCCGAGCGAACCGGGCCGGATGCGTGTGCCCTCGGGGAACATCAGCACGACGTCGCCACGGCCCAGGATGGTCCTCGCGGTCTTGATCATTTCTGTGTCGCCTGCGCCGCGGTCCACCGGAAAGGCTCCGAGCGCGCCGAGCAACCACGCCGCGATGGGACGACGGAACAGTTCCTTCTTTGCGACGTAGTACATCGGCCGACGGGCCATGGTCGCGATCACGAATGGATCGAGGAAGCTTCGGTGGTTCGCTGCCACGATCACTGGCCCGTCCAACGGGATGTGCTCACGGCCGATCCGCTGCATCCGGAAGTAGATCAGGAAGAACGGCTGCAGGATCCCCCGAACCAGCCAGTAGACGATCGGATTCACCCCAGTCTCACGCGCGCGGGCGTGCAGCACTTCGTGGTTCATCGCACATGGCTTACCCGCGGCAAGGGGGCCCGTTACAGTTGCCGCGTGAGCGCGCTGCCGAGCAAGGGCCGATTCGAGCGGCCGCGCACCCTGAGGGGGGCAGTGTGTGGCGCGGTTGCCGCTGGAGTGTGGGCACTTCAGCAGCCGTTGGACAAGTTCGTCTTCGGCAGCAGCTATGACGACGTCGAGCTGTTGGGCAGAGCGGCGATTCGCGGCGAGCGATGGTATCCGGCCGGCCTTGCCCTCCACGTGTACAACGGCGCGCTTTTTGGAGCGCTATACGCGAACCTGGCGCCAGCGGTTCCGCTTCCACGGGTCGCGCGCGGACCCACCGTCGCCCTCGTGCAGCACCTCGCGTTCTGGCCGCTGGGCGCGCTGAGCGATCGTTTTCATCCCGCGCGTACCGAGCTCCCACAGCTGACGGGAAACCGCAAAGCGTTCGCACAAAGCACCTGGCGCCACCTGCTGTTCGGAGCAGTGCTGGGAGAGCTCGAACGACGACTCAACGCCGAACCGGAGCCTGCTCCCGCAGAGCCTGAAATCGCGTATGCCAGCAACGGCCGCGGGTCACTGGAGCGCGCGATGTCGGCCGGACGTTCCTAGCAGCGTTCACGCCTGCGCGCCTACCATCACAAGCGCGCCCGCCTAGCTCAACCGGTAGAGCACTTCACTTGTAATGAAGGGGTTGGGAGTTCGAGTCTCCCGGCGGGCTTGGGGGTCTGACAAAGCGTGTCGCGACTTGGCCGTTGGTGCAACCGTTTGTGTATCTGAAGGTCTTAGAGGGTGTGAGCGCAGAATTACGACGTGGCTCGATGGGACAGCGTGACGTCGCACAGGTCCTCCGGTAGCCAAGGTGGACGGCGCGCCGACAGCGAGAGCCCCGCGGCGCTTGTGGGCTCGTGTCCATCTGACAGACAGGAGCCTTCGGTTGAGGCTTCAGCGGCGGGGACGCTCGTTGTCGTCAAGTTCTGGCGTCGTGGCTTCTAGAGGCGAGGCCATCCTGAGTGTCGCGAGGCCACGCGGGACGGTGTGCGCGATCGTGGTCGCGTTTGCAACCTGTGGTGTCGCGCTTGCCGCACCGCCGACCTGGACCGCTCGCTGCGGACCGGCGCGGGCGCAAACGCTCGCATCCTCCAGCCACACGCCCGCGTCTACGTCGGACACCGAGGCTTCGTCTGGGGCTGCGCGGGCAAGCAGCAGTTCCGGCTCGGCAGCATGAAGCGCGGCTGTGACCCCTGCGTCGGCCGGGTGGTGGTGGCCGGCACCATAGCTGCGTACATCTCGGGTTACGGCGGCTATGACAACAGCGTTGTCTCCGTGCTGGTCCGCCGCCTCACCAACGGCAAACGGCTAGCCGATTACGCCGCAGCAGGAGGCGCGGAGTTTCAGTCAGTGACCTCACTGGTGGCGAGACCCGATGGTCATGTGGCCTGGATCGGCGTCGGCAAAGGCTTCAGCGCCGGCATCGCGGTGCAAAGGGACGGAATGATCTTGGACTCTGGCGCCAAAATCCGCCCGCACTCGCTCAAGCTTCACGGCATACAGCTCAGCTGGAAGCACGGCTCCCAAACCCGCCACGCCAGGCTGCGCTAGCTGTAGGACCCGAGCGGGTTGTTCAGCTCGTTGAGGCGAGCGATGGGCGGCTTGTGGCTGAGGGCGCCGTGTGGTCGT
>JAVKSP010000006.1:0-52711 GCA_039583645.1 Solirubrobacteraceae bacterium | reverse complement strand
CGCGCCGGCCCCGGCCGGAACATGTTCCGGCCGGCGGGTCGGCACATGTGCCGACCCGGGCATTTAGATCTCTATACTCACGCGGCCCGCGGCCCCGCGGAGGTAGCTATTTGAGCGGGTCCGCGATTTTTTGTCCCAGCTCCTAAACCAACATCAATGCCCAAGGACGTCATTCTCACTCCCGAAGGACTGGCCAATCTCAAGGCCGAGCTAGAGCAGCTCGCGACCATCCGCCGGCGCGAGGTGGCCGCGAGGATCAAGGAAGCCCGGGAATTCGGGGACATCAGCGAAAACGCCGAGTACGACGACGCCAAGAACGAGCAGGCGATGCTCGAGGCGCGGATCGCCCAGCTGGAGGATCGGCTGCGCTCGGCGACCGTGATCGACGCCTCCGAGCTGGACACCGACGTGGTCAGGGTCGGCACCGTGGTGCACGTCAGGGAAGGCGGCAAGTCCACCAAGTACACCATCGTCGGTTCTGCCGAGGCCAAGCCGGCGGAGATGAAGCTCTCCAACGAGTCGCCGGTCGGCCGGGCGCTGCTCGGCCGCAAGCGGGGCGAGGAAGTCACGTTCACCACGCCCAAGGGCGAGCGCAAGCTGAAGATCACCAAGATCGAAGCCTCCAAGTAGGGGCCCGTGGAGGCGGAACCTCCTGAGCTGATCGCCGCGCGCCGGCGCAAGCTCGAGTCATTGCGGGCCGCGGGCATCGAGCCCTTTCCGCATCAGTTCAGCCGCGTCGAGCAGATCGCTCAGGTCAGAGCGATGCACGATCGGCTCGGACCGGGCGAGGAGAGCGAGTCTCGCCACCGGATCGCGGGCCGTCTCGCCGCGCGCCGCGGGCAGGGCAAGATGGCTTTCCTCGACCTGGTCGATCGCTCTGGCCGCATCCAGCTGCAGGCACGCGTCGACGAGCTCGGGGAGGAGCGGCTGGCGCGGCTGCTCGAACTCGATCTGGGCGACCTGATCGGCGTGGACGGGACCATGTTCCGTTCCCGCCGTGGAGAGCTGACACTACGCGTGGCGGGGTTTTGGCTTCTGGCGAAGTCACTGCGGCCGCCGCCCGACAAGCATCACGGACTGCACGACATCGAGACACGGTTTCGTCACCGAGAACTCGATCTGATCTCCAACGAAGACGTGCGCGAGCTGTTCCTGCTGCGCGCGCGGGTGATCACTGCGATCCGGCGCTTTTTGGACGAGCAGGGCTTCGTCGAGGTCGAGACGCCGGTCCTGCAACCGCTGTACGGCGGCGCGCTCGCGCGACCCTTCACCACCCACCACAACGCGCTCGACCGCGACCTCTACCTGCGTATCGCCACCGAGCTTTACCTCAAGCGGCTGATCGTCGGTGGCCTGGAGCGCGTCTACGAGCTGGGCAAGGACTTCCGTAACGAGGGCCTGTCGGTCAAGCACAACCCGGAGTTCACGATGCTCGAGGCCTACGAGGCGTATGCCGACTACCGCGACATGGCCGCCCGCTGCGAGCAACTCGTCGCCTTCGCGGCCTCGACGGCCGGCTACTCCGGACCCGTCGACCTCACTCCGCCATGGCGGCGCGAGACGCTGCGCGACGCCATCCTTTCGCGCACGGGCGTGGACATCGGCAGCTTCCGCGATCGCGACGCGCTGGCCGGCGAGATGCGGGCGCGAGGCCTCTCGGCGCCCGAGGACGACACCTGGCCGCAGCTTGTCGATGAGCTGCTTTCAAAGCACGTCGAACCGACGCTGGTCGAGCCCACGTTCGTGCTCGACTATCCGCTGGAGATGTCGCCGTTCGCCAAACAGCATCGGTCGGAGCCGGGGCTGGCGGAGCGATTCGAGGCATTCGTCGGCGGGATGGAGATCGCCAACGCATTCACCGAGCTCAACGACCCCGACGAGCAGCGACGGCGGTTCGAGCACCAACGCGAGCTGGCGGGTGCGGGCGACCTCGAGGCGCAGCCGTACGACGAGACCTTCCTGCAGGCGCTGGAGTGGGGGATGCCGCCAACCGGGGGCATCGGGATCGGTATCGACCGGCTGGTGATGGTCCTGACCGGCACGCGCTCGATCCGGGAGGTTGTGCTGTTCCCCGCGATGCGGGATTAGCCCGGGGGCAGCTGGGGAGATTGATGCCATGCACAGGAAAGCCACGATCGCGGTCGGGCTGACGGCGATGGCAGCGGGCGGGTGCGGCGGCGGTGGTGGATCCGCCGCTAGCCAACAGGTCAACAGCTCGTTCGAGCACATCATGAGCCAGCTGCGAAGCCGCAACCCCGCCGTCTGCTCCGAGTTCAGCGGTCGATACGCGTTCGAGAACACGGGCAGGTCGAACTACACGGCCGCGCTTGCGATCTGCCGCCGCCATGTCGCCAGTGGGGCGGTTTCCGTGCCGAACGGGATCAAGATCAAAAAGACCAAGGTCAATGGCAATATGGCCACGGTCTGGGTCGAGGCTGCAGGTCAGGGAACCGGTGTTTTCCACATGGTCAAGCAGAGCGGCCGCTGGAAGATCGATTCCGTAACGGCGAAGTAGCACGCTCGCTGCGGTAAGGCGCCCCAGCGGGCGCTACCGTCCGCCTCGGTGTTTGAGCGCTTCACCGAGCGAGCCCGCCACGTGGTCGTCCTGGCCCAGGAAGAGGCGCGAGCGCTGCAGCACGGCTACATCGGCACCGAGCACATCCTGCTGGGGTTGCTGAGCGAAAAGGAGGGGATTGCCGCTAGAGCTCTCAACTCGCTCGGCGTGAGCCTCGAGCGAGCGCGCGCTGAGGTGCTGAAGAGCGTGGGATCGGGCGACGAGGTCAGCGCCGGCCAGATCCCATTCACCCCGCGCGCGAAGAAGTTGCTCGAGCTCGCGCTGCGCGAAGCGCTCAGCCTCGGCCATAACTACATCGGCACCGAGCACATCCTGCTCGGACTGGCCCGCGAGAACGAAGGGGTGGCTGCTCGCGTGCTGCTCGACCTCGAGGCGGACGCCGAGAAGATCCGCAACGAGGTCATCCGCATGCTCTCCGGTCCAGTCGGTCACTACGAAACCCCTGTTCCGCAGCCGCTCCTGTCCGGTCCGCGGCCGATGGGCGCCGCCACGCTGTGGGCGCGAATCGCGCCCGAGGTCCGCGCGCGGCTCGGGCGCGAGCCCGATGCCGGCGATCTGCTGCTACTGCTGGCGAGCATCCCCGACAGCCTCGTCGCGCGGACGCTGGCGGCGCTGGGTGTCGACGAGGCCGCGCTCGACGATGCGCTCGCCCAGGCCCGCCGGCAGGGGTCGTCTCCCTTCGAGGAGCGGATCGAGCTACTGCGCAGCCAGCGGGCCGAGGCGGAGGCGGAGGGCGACGAGTATGCGGCCGCGCAGCTGCGAGCGGAGGAGCTGCGAGCTCGGCGGGAGCACTCAGAGCAACTGCTGCACCGCGTCAGAGAGCGCCTCGGCCTGGGCGAGGAACCCGAAGCGGGTGCCTCCGGCTTGGGCCCTCCGTGACACCGCGCACACGACCCGCAACCGGCAGGAGCCGTAATCGTAGGTTGGTAGACTGGCTCATGGCCCAAAAGAACCCCGATCTCGCGCGACGTTTGGCAGTCAGGCCGAACCAAAGCGCAGGAGCGGGGCCTTTGACGTCCCCGGACTGGGCTCGCTCACAAACGGGAAGCGTTGGGGCCGCAGAGCCGTCTCTATCATCGCCAAGGATCCCATCATCCGACTGAAGCAGTAGCCATGTTCGAGCGTTTTACAGAGCGAGCGCGCCAGGTGGTCGTATTGGCCCAGGAAGAGGCGCGGACTCTCAAGCACAACTACATCGGGACTGAGCACATCCTGCTGGGCCTCCTGCGCGAGGAGGAGGGCTTGGCGGCGCGCGTGCTCGAGTCGCTCGACATCACCGTCGAGCGGGTGCGCGCTCAGGTGGTGCGGATCGTCGGCTCGGGCGAGGAGGTCACCTCGGGCCAGATCCCCTTCACGCCGCGGGCCAAGAAGGTGCTCGAGCTTGCTTTGCGCGAAGCGCTCAGCCTGGGCCACAACTACATCGGTACCGAGCACATCCTGCTCGGCCTGGTGCGTGAGAACGAGGGCGTCGCCGCCCGTATCCTGCTCGACTTCGACGCCGACTCGGAGAAGATCCGCAACGAGGTGATCCGCATGCTCTCCGGTCCGGGCAGCCGTCAGCGCTCGGGCTCCGGCGCCGGTGCCGGTGCCGGCGTGAGCGGCGAGGGCAAGAAGTCCTCCAAGCTGCTGGATCAGTTCGGCCGCAACCTCACCAAGCTGGCCGCCGAGAGCAAGCTCGATCCGGTGGTCGGCCGGGAGACCGAGATCGAGCGGATCATGCAGATCCTCTCGCGGCGGACCAAGAACAACCCCGTGCTGGTGGGTGAGCCCGGTGTCGGCAAGACCGCGGTCGTGGAAGGGCTCGCGCAGCGGATCACCAGCGGCGATGTGCCGGAGCTGCTCAAGGACAAGCAGATCTACACCCTCGACCTCGCCGCCCTGGTCGCTGGTTCCAAGTACCGCGGCGAATTCGAGGAGCGCCTCAAGAAGGTGATGAAGGAGATCACCCAGCGCGGCGACATCATCCTGTTCATCGATGAGCTTCACAACCTGGTCGGCGCCGGCGCCGCCGAGGGCGCCATCGACGCCGCCTCGATCCTCAAGCCCGCGCTGGCCCGCGGCGAGCTGCAGACGGTGGGCGCGACCACGCTCGAGGAATACCGCAAGTACCTGGAGCGCGACTCCGCGCTCGAGCGGCGCTTCCAGAAGATCACGGTCGACCAGCCGAGCACCGAGGAGACCGTCCAGATCCTCAAGGGGCTGCGCGACCGCTACGAGCAGCACCACAAGGTGAACATCACCGACGAGGCGCTCCAGGCCGCGGCCGACCTTGCCGATCGCTATATCTCCGACCGTTTCCTGCCCGACAAGGCGATCGACCTGATCGACGAGGCCGCCTCGCGCATGCGGATCAAGTCGATGACCTCGCCGCCGGTGTACCGCGAGCTCGAGGAGCAGATCGAGGAGACCCGCCGCGCCAAGGAGCAGGCGATCGAGAACCAGGAGTTCGAGAAGGCCGCCAACCTGCGCGACGAGGAGCGGCGCCTGACCAAGAAAAAGCGCGAGCTCGCGGAGCAGTGGGAGGCCGGCGAGTCGACCGAGCGTCCCGCGATCGGCGAGGAGGAGATCGCCGACATCGTCTCGATGTGGACCGGCATCCCTGTCTTCAAGCTGACCGAGGCCGAGACCGCAAAGCTGATGCGGATGGAGGACGAGCTGCACAAGCGCGTCATCGGCCAGCATCCGGCGATCGAGGTGGTCTCCAAGGCGATCCGTCGCTCCCGCGCCGGGCTCAAGGATCCCAAGCGGCCCACCGGTTCGTTCATCTTCCTCGGGCCCAGCGGCGTCGGCAAGACGGAGCTGGCGCGGACATTGGCCGAGTTCCTGTTCGGCGACGAGGACACGATGGTGCGGATCGACATGTCCGAGTACATGGAGAAGCACGCGGTCTCACGGCTGGTCGGCTCTCCGCCCGGCTACATCGGCTACGACGAGGGCGGGCAGCTGACCGAGGCGGTGCGCCGCAAGCCCTACAGCGTGCTGCTGCTCGACGAGATCGAGAAGGCGCACCCGGATGTGTTCAACATCCTGCTGCAGATCCTCGAGGACGGGCGCCTGACCGACGCGCAGGGACGGACGGTCGACTTCCGCCACACGATCGTGATCATGACCTCGAACATCGGGGCGGCCGAGATCTCACGCAACACCCCGCTCGGTTTCGCGGTCTCCGACGACGAGACCGGCATCACCTACGAGGACATGAAGAACCGCATCACGGGCGAGCTGAAGAAGGTCTTCAGGCCCGAGTTCCTCAACCGGATCGACGAGGTGATCGTCTTCCACAAGCTCAGCAAGGACGAGATCAAGGCGATCGTCGAGCTGCTGTTGCGTCGCATCCGCGAGTCGATGGCCGAGCGCGAGCTCCAGCTCGAGCTGTCTGACGAAGCAAAGGACATGCTCGTCGACAAGGGTTGGGACCCGGCCATGGGCGCGCGTCCGCTGCGCCGCGCGATTCAGCACTACGTCGAGGACCCGCTGGCCGACTTCGTGCTGCGCGAGCAGGTGCCCTCGGGCTCCACGGTGATGGTCGATACGCCGGCCGAGGAGGCCACGGAAGACGATGTGCGCCTGACGGTGATCACGCCGCAGCCGAAGCCGACGCCGGTGGGCGTGGGCGCCGAAGGCGGGAGCGGCGAAGAGGGATCCGAGCCCGAGCCTGAGGATCCCGAGCCCGCGGCCTCGGACTAGGCGCCTTCGCAGTTCAAGCGCGCCTGATGGAGCATCAGGTAACCACCGCTGACGGGCGTCGGCTCCAGGTGCTGGAGCGAGGCGCGGCGGACGGGTGGTCCGTGCTCGCCCATGGCGGCACGCCGAACTCGCGCCTGCTCTACGAACCGTCGGTGCAACTCGCCGAAAGACAGGGGATCCGCATGATCTCCTACGACAGGCCCGGGTACGGCGGCTCGGATCGAGATCCCGGACGCAACGTGGCGCGCTGCGCGGAGGACGTGCGGTCGATAGCCCGCGCGCTGGGGATCGAGCGGCTCGCTGTATGGGGCATCTCGGGCGGCGGACCCCACGCAATCGCCTGCGCGGCGCTGCTCGGCGACCTGGTTCCGGCGGTTGCCGTGCTGGCCTCGATCGCTCCCTGGGGCGCTGAGGGGCTGGACTACTTCGACGGCATGGGCCGCGAGAACGTCGAGGACATGCAGTTGCTGATGCGCGACAGAGACGCCGCGCGGGCCAAGACCGAGCAAGATCGCCTGGAGGCGCTCGCCGCCTCCCCCAAGACGCTCTATGAGACATTCGAGACCCTGCTCTCGCCGGTCGATCGGCAGGCGCTGACTCCCGCCCTCACGCAGTTTTTGTACGAGAGCACGCAACTCGGGCTGGGGCCGAGCGCGGACGGATGGTGGGACGACGACGTGGCCTTTCTCGAGTCATGGGGATTCGAACTCGAGCAGATCCGGACCCCGGTCCTCCTGCTCCACGGCCGCCAGGACCAGTTTGTGCCGTTCGCTCACGGCCAGTGGCTGTCCCGTCACATCCCGGGCGTGAAGGCGCGCCTCCTGGCCGGTGACGGTCATCTCACGCTGGTCGACCAGCACCTCGAGGAGGTGCACGAGTGGCTGCTCGCGCGGCTGGAGGCGTCATGACCGTGCGCTATCCGCTGCGGCCGCCGTTGAGGCCAGTTGCGGCCGAGCGTGCCGGCGGGGCACCGTCGTGGCCGAGCTACACGGGGACCTCGCAGCGGGTCGGCACCAGCGGCGGAGTCACCGTATACGTCGATCCCTCCCTGGGCAGCCAAGCGATGCGCAACGCCCAGGACCTGCTCGCCGCCGCGCCCCGAGTCGTCCAGCAGAACAACGCGATCTTCGGCATCACGGGCGGCCCCGTCGACGTGATCGTGTTCGCGCTCAACGGACAGACCGACGGCACGGGCGGCGCCGATCACGACGGCTGTGACTTCAGCACCGGAAACGCGATCGAGGTCGACGCCTCGTACGGCAACTCGACGCGCGTCGTGGCGCTGTTCGAAGCCGAATTGAGCGAATGCGCGATGAACGGCCAGCTGTGCGGCTACAGCACCGGCGAGGCCCTCTCGCGCTGGTGCGCGGCGGTGGTCGGCTCGAACGCCCTGACGGACTTCGCGACCGCGCCCCAGTGGTTTGGAGACGGCATGCCCAACTGGGTCGACCAGACCGAACACACCGACCAGGATGCAGACAGCACGGGGTGTGGGATGGCGTTTCTGTCGTGGCTGATGAGCCAGCGCCACAGCCTCAGCGAGGTCGCCCAGGCGATGGTCGCGCTCGGTGACAGCGGCACGCTCGCCGCACTCTATGGACGCCTGACCGCAGACGCCGCGACCAACGCCTGGTCAAAGTTCAGCGCAGCCGTCAACGCTTTGCCCGGGGGTGTGACGAGCGACGACCCGTTCGGGGCGCAGGCGACGGCGGGGGGCGGCGGTTAGGCGCGTAGGCGCGCCCTCGTGCGGGAGATGGGCCCCACCTGTGCCCGGTACGCTCGCAGGCCGGCCTTGCGCTCTCTTTGCGCGCCCAAAGTCTCCACCGGCGTAACGAATCTGTCTCGCCCGCCGGTCCCGTCGGGTCGCGCCCGTAGGCTTGCCAGCGGTGCCGCGAGCCTCCTCCACCTATGTCTGCTCGAGCTGCGGTGGCGAGACGCCGCGCTGGGCAGGTCGATGTCCCGGCTGCGGCGAGTGGAATACGCTCGTCGAGAAGTCGCGCTCAAAAGCAATCGGCCCCCCGGCCGCGCGCCGCATGGCCCGCCCGTTGACCCCGGTGCCGCTGGGGGAGGTCGTCTCCGCGCACAGCGCCCGTCTCAGCACCGGCATCGGCGAGCTTGACCGGGTGCTGGGCGGCGGCATCGTGCCAGGGTCGTTGAGCCTGATTGGTGGGACGCCCGGCATCGGCAAGTCGACGCTCACGACGATGGTGCTCGCCAATCTCGCCGCCGCGGGCCGCAGCACGCTGTACGTGTCGGCCGAAGAGTCGGCCGCGCAGATCCGCCTGCGCGCGGGGCGCCTGCGCGCCAGCGCAGCGCTCGACATACCGGTGATCGCGGAGACAGATCTCGCCGCGGTTGCGGCGACGCTTGCGTGCGAGCGGCCCGAGGTGTGCGTGATCGACTCGGTGCAGGCGCTGCGTTCGCAAGATCTCCAAAGTGCGGCGGGCTCCGTCGCGCAGGTGCGAGAGGTGGTCGACGAGTTGATGCGGCTGGCCAAAGCGCGGGAGATCGCGGTTCTCCTGGTTGGGCATGTCACCAAGGACGGATCACTCGCCGGCCCGATGGTGCTCGAGCACCTCGTCGACTGCGTCCTCCAGTTCGACGGTGAGCGCGAGCGCACATACCGCACGCTGCGCGCGGTCAAGAACCGTTTCGGCTCGACCGAGGAGACGGGCGTGTTCGAGATGCACGATCACGGGCTGGTCGAGGTCCTGGACGCGTCGGCACGATTCGTGGGCGAAGCCACCCGCGCTCCCGGCAGCGTCGTGCTGTGCGCGCTGGAAGGCTCCCGACCGCTGCTTGTCGAGGTGCAAGCGCTCGTCTCGCGCTCGGAACTGGTACCGCCCCGGCGTGTCGTCAACGGCCTGCACCGCAACCGGCTGGCGCTCGTGCTGGCCGTACTGGCGCGCCACGCCGGCATCGCGCTCGGCAGCGCCGATGTGTTCGTCAACGTGGTCGGGGGCGTGCGCGTCGAGGAGCCGGGCGCAGACCTCGCCCTCGCCCTCGCGGTCACGAGCGCGGCCAAGGGCGTCGCGCTGCGCGGAGGCGACGGCTCGCTGCCGCTGGCATGCTTCGGCGAGCTTGGGCTGACCGGCGAGCTGCGCACCGTCGCGCACGGCGACCGCCGCACCACCGAAGCCAGGCGGTTCGGCCTCGAGCCCGTGCTCTCGCCGGAGACACACGGCACGCTGAAGGCGGCTCTCAGCGCCGCGCTCGGGGAGGGGTCCGAGCGCTCGGGCGGCGCTGAAGTTGTGCGCGCTGCCTAGCCGGGCCTTGGTCGCATTCCCCGCGGGCACTCGCCCGCTTAGCGCAGGCGCCCACGGGAATGCGACAAGCCCGAAGACGCCGTAAACTCGGCCTTCATGGCGCCACGTCCTGGGGATGAGCTCGCAGCAGAGCTCGAGTCTCGCCAGACGTCGCGCCTCGTCAGAGCGCTCGAGATGGTGGCCCCGGGAACCGCGCTGCGGGAAGGGATCGAGCACATCCTGCACGCGCGCACCACCGGCGGTCTGATTGTCATCGGGGATCCCGACGAGCTCGCCTTCATGTTCTCGGGCGGCATCAAGCTCGAGCTCGATTATTCGCCGGCATTCCTGTATGAGCTGGCCAAGATGGACGGCGCGATCGTGCTCAACGCGAATGCCACCAAGATCGTGCACGCGAATGTTCAGCTCACGCCAGATCCCACCATCCTGACTCTGGAGACCGGCACCCGCCACCGCACGGCGGCTCGTGTAGCCAAGCAGACCGACGCGCTCGTGATCGCGATCTCGGAGCGCCGTGAGGTCGTCTCGCTGTTCGTCGATGCGATCAAGTACATGCTGGAGGACATCCCGGTCGTGCTGGCCAAGGCCAACCAGGGGCTGGCCACGCTGGACAAGTACCGCAGTCGCCTGGACCAGGTCTCCACGCGGCTCACCGCGCTCGAGTTCGAGGGCGGAGTGATGCTGCACGACGTGCTGACGGTGTTGCAGAGGGCAGAGCTCGTGACCCGGATGGCCGGCGAGATCGAGCGCCATATCGTCGAGCTCGGGTCCGAGGGCAGGCTGATCGAGATGCAGCTGGACGAGACCATGGTCGGTGTCTCGGCGGATAAAGCCGCGCTCGTCCACGACTATCTCGTCGAAGACTCAGACGAGAACTTTCAGGCGGCGCTCGATTCGCTGGTGCGGCTTTCGCACCAGGATCTTTTGGACTTCGGCCGGCTGGCAGAACTGCTCGGCTACGACCGCAAGCTGAACACCCTCGACTACCCGGTGTCACCCCGAGGGATCCGCATCCTGGGACGGATTCCCCGGCTGCCTAAACTCGTTGTCGAGCGAATCGTGGATGAGTTCGGAGGGCTCGAGGAGTTGCTTGCGGCGACCGACGGTGAGCTTGAAACCGTCGATGGAGTGGGAGAGATTCGAGCGAAGGACATTCGAGAGGGCCTTCGCCGACAGCAGGAGATCAATCTAGTGGACCGGTACCTGCAGACGTAGCCAGGTCGGCGCGGACCGCCGCCCGGCGCGAGATAGAGGAGGACACCATCACTGAACTACTTGAAGAGCATTCTGATGAGCTGGAGACGATCGAGCCCGTGGAGGCGGTCGAGTTCGAGATTGGCGACAGCGTCGTCTATCCCCACCATGGCGCGGGCCAGGTCGTGCGAAAAGAGTTCAAGGAGGTTCTCGGAGAGCGTCGCGAGTACCTGACGATCAAGATCCTGCACAACGACATGACCGTGATGGTCCCGACCGAAAACGCCGCGCGCGCCGGCCTGCGCCGGGTCATCGACGAGGACACGGTCAAAAAGGTGTTGGCAGTCCTGCAGGATGAGTGTTCGGAGATGCCCAAGAACTGGAACCGGCGCTTCAAGCACAATCGGGACAAGATCAAGACCGGCGATGTGTACGAGCTCGCCGAGGTCGTCCGCAACCTCGCCATTCGCGAGGCCGAGAAAGGCCTTTCCACGGGCGAGAAGCAGATGTTCACGCGGGCGCGCAAGATTCTCGCCTCAGAGCTGATGTACGCGCTGGAGATGACCGCCGAGCAGGTCGAGGTCCACCTCGATTCGCTGCTGCTCGACCCGACCGATTCGGGGACGAAGGTGCGCAGCAACGGCAAGCTCGTGTCATCGAATGGCAAGCTCACTGCGGCCAACGGCAAAATCTCCTCCAACGGGAGCAACGGGGTCGCGAGCGACTTGGCGCTCTCCTGATAGCCAGATCCTCCGCCCGAGCGCCGCGAGAAGGTCGCGATGGCGGTTGCGCTGATCGTCGCCGCTGGACAGGGTCAACGGCTCTGCTCCGGCACGCCCAAGGCCCTCGTCAAGCTGGCCGGAAGGCCCATGCTCCATTGGAGCCTCGACGCCGTGCGGCGGGTGGGCGCGATCCAGCAGATCGTCGTTGCCCTCCCGCCGGAGCTGACGCGGACGATGGCCGCCGAGCTCCCCGATGTGGTGTGCGTCGCGGGCGGGACGTTCCGCTCGCAGTCGGTGCGGGCGGCCCTTGATGCAAGTTCGGACCCCGGACCGGTGATCGTCCATGACGCGGCCCGACCGCTCGCGCCGGCCGCGCTGTTCGAACGGGCGCTCGCCGAGCTCGAGCGCAGCGGCGCAGACGCGGTCGTGGCCGCCGCACGTGCCGCCGACACGATCAAGGAGGTCTCCGACGACGGACGCACGGTCGTACACACCCTCGACCGATCACGCCTATGGGCCATCCAGACCCCGCAGGTGTTTCGCCGGAACACGCTCGAGCAGGCGCTCAATGGCGCCTGCGAGGAGCTTCTGGCTCAGGCTACGGACGACGCATCGCTGGTGGAGCGAAATGGCGGGGTCGTACGGGTGGTCGACTCGCGGGGGCCGAACCTCAAGGTCACTACCGCCGCCGACCTGAGGCTGGCGGAGCTACTGCTGACGGAGCGGGTGGCGGGCGGTTTCAAGCCATGAGCGAGGCGGCCCCGGGCGGGGCCCGGACCGGCATCGGCTATGACTGCCATCGGTTCGCACAGGGGCGGCGGCTGGTACTCGGGGGCGTGCAGCTCGATTACGAACGCGGACTGCAGGGACACTCGGACGCCGACGTGATTACGCACGCGATCATCGACGCGCTGCTTGGCGCCGCCGGGCTCGACGACATCGGGCATCACTTCCCTGATACCGATGAGCGCTATCGCGATGCCGACTCTTTGGAGCTGCTGCAGGCGACGGCTGCGATGCTGAGGGATCGCGGCTTGGCCGTGGTCCATGTCGACGCGACTGTGGTGATCGAACAGCCGCCGATCGCGCCGCACAGATCCGTCATGCGCACCAAGCTCGCAGCGGCGTTGGGAGTTTCATCGGAGCAGGTGAACGTCAAAGCCACGCGTGGAGAGGGCATGGGCTTCGTCGGGCGCGCAGAGGGTGCGGCCGCGCTTGCCGTCGCGACGGTCACCGCGGCTCACTGATCGCGCTCGCGTCCCAGCCGCCTATCGCGCCGGGCTACGGACCGAGGCCCTTGTCGCGCAGCTCTGCAAGCGCCCGCTCCGTCTTGGCCAGGCCCTCGAGTCCCAGCCCGCGCAGGACCTCGGACGGCTTCGTGAACTGAACCTCGCGATAGTCGACGACCTGCACGTGGTTGCCCCACGGGTCGCTGAAATCGAGTGACCCCGCGGAGCGAACCGGAACCCCCTGCTCGAGCAGCCTCGCGCGTGCGTCCTCCTTGTCGTCGACCACCAGGCCGAAGTGCCGCCGCCTGTCGGGTGCTTGCTCGCGTCCGGCCGACAGTGCGATGAACTGGTCACCCATATCGATGAACGCCATCCGTGCGCCGGCCCGGCCGCGTAGCTCGAAGTCGAAGAACCGCCGGTACCAGTCGAGTGCCTCGTCGACATCGCCGACCTCGAGTGCGACATGGTTGATTCCGATCAGGCGCGCCATTGATCGCTCGCACGGTAGCGCGCCTGCACCAGCAAATTAGTCACGTCGACAAAGGGAGGGTGCACAATGCGCCGCAAAGCCACTAGGCGACGCAGGACAATCGGTCTCAGCTTGACTGGAGGCAGCGTGACGGGTGCGGCGGTGGTCGGCCCACGCGTACTCGGCCCGTCGGCCATGGCTCCACTGGCGCTCGCTGCCTCGGCGGTCGGGGCGCTGGCGGTGGGACGGCTGGCGATCGCCGAAGCCGTCATCCGCAAGCTTCAGGCCGGCGAGGTCGAGATCCGATCGCTGAAGGTTCACGAACTCGAGGTGGCGGGCCAACGTTGGTCTGAACCGGCGTCGTCGAGTGAGCCGGTCTGAGAAAGCCCTGAAAGCTGGTCACGCCGAGGCCGTGGCAGCTTGCCGCCTCGGCCTGGTGGTCCACAAAACTACTGCCCCGCGTCCAGCAGCCGCTCGAGCGTCAGCCCGCTCTTGACCGATGCGGGGTGGTCGCGGACGACGTCCGAGCCCGGCCGGGCGTGCTCGTCGCGGCGCTTGATAAGCAGCCACTGGGGCTTCTGACCACCACGGGTGCGCTGCAACGCGAATCCGCCCTGAAGCTTCTGGCCGTGCAGCACAAAAACGCCATGCCCGCGCTCAAGCGCCTCGGGCCACGCCACCCGGCCCCCCTGCTCGTAGCGGCCGCGATCCCAGACGATCACCCCGCCACCGTCGGTAGGTCCCTCGAACTCATTGTGCGCGAGTTGATGGTCCTCCACCTGTAGCGCCAGGCGTTTCACGGTGGGGTCCATTGAGGGGCCTTTCGGAACTGCCCATGAACGCATCACTCCACCGACCTCCAGCCGGAAATCGAAATGGTGCGCCGTCGCCAGGTGCTCCTGGACGACGAACACGCCCGCCGGCACACCGCGGATCGCAAATTGCTCGTGGCCCTCAACCCGGACGGAGCGCTCCGACACGGAATCGACCCCGCCCTTCGAACGCAGTGTGGAGGTCAGATGTTCGATCGCAGAGCTGGGACCCTCCGCGTGCGCGCAGAGCGTCCCGTCGTCCATGAGGCGCACCCATCCGAACAGGCCAAGGCGCCGGCCTTCGGAGCACACAAACTCTCGCAGCGGACCTTCGGCACCCGTCGCGGCAATCGCGATGCGAACGGCCGCGGGCGCGCTCACGGTGCGGTTATCGCCGCCGCTTTTCGCGACCATTCACCCTTAACCGACCAGCGCGACTACGACCACCACGACCACGAGCGCCACCACGGCAGCCGCGGCGATGCCCACCGGCCGCTGACGCCACCAGAACTCGGGATTCGCACGGTCGCGGCTGTAATGGCCCTCGGGCGGCGTCCCGACCCAGTCCTCGTCTTCGTCGAAGCGGCTCATGGGGCGGCGTGGGCGTCTAGCGCTCGCCGGGCGCGGGGCCGCGCCCGGTCGCGTCCTCGTCGCGCTCGCTTGACGCAAGCGCGTCGCTCTCGCCGTATGCCGCTGTAGCCCGGTCGCTTTCGCGCTCCGGCGAGAAGGCGTCGCGCTCTGGGTCGCCGTGACCCTCATCATGTGTGGCGTTCTCGATCAGCTCGCGTTCGGCCGCTTCCCAGCCCTCCTGCTCTCCCTCGCCGGCCTCGTAAAGAGGCTCCATCGCCGGATCCTCGCTCAGCGGGGGCACAGCGCCGCCGATGTCGGCGGCCTCGGCCGCGGCTGCACTCTCCTCCTGCGCGACCAGCGGATCGAGCTCGTCGTCGTCAGCCGCTTGCGAATCCCGGTTGAACTCTTTTTCATTCATGGTCGTTTGCGCTCCTCTACCGCCGACGCCAGACCAGGATCGTATCCGGGCCGCTCCGGAGGATCGCCCGCACCCCGCCCACGAGCCGGATGAGCACAAGTGGCCGAGAGCGCGCACGCTGGCTTCCGCAAGGTTTCCGGCATCCCAAGCGGGTCGAGCTCGAGTCCGGCGCGCACCTGCGTCCGATCCGTGGTGACGACGTCGAGATCGACTACCCGGCAGTGATGGGCTCGCGTGAACGATTGTGGAGCAAGTACGGCGAGGCATGGGGATGGCCACCGGCTACGTTGACGTTCGAGCAGGACCGCCGTGAGCTGGAGTGGCATGAGCGTGAAATTGCCGCCCAAAAATCGTTCAACTACGCAATCCTCAATGCGGATGAGTCGAAGCTGCTTGGCTGCGTCTACCTCGACCCGCCGGGAGCGGAGCGGGATTGCGATGCGGAAGTCTTCTGGTGGGTGACCGACGATCTCGTGGGCACCGCGGTTGAAGTGGAGCTCGAAAACTTCATCCCGCGCTGGGTGACCGCGGCGTGGCCGTTTCAACGCCCTCGGCTCAATCCTTAAAGGAGCCCGGCGCGACGCTCGAGGTCGATACTCCACACGGCTTGGCCCGCGTTGAGCTGCGCCGCACCGGGCAGTCGCTTGGCGCACTGATCCTTGGTCATGGCGCGGGCGGCGGCATTGACGCGCCCGATCTGGTGGCCAGCGCACAGGCAGCGCGGGAGGTCGGCTTCGACGTCGCGTTGGTCGAGCAGCCCTATCGGGTTGCGGGCCGGCGCACTCAGGCGCCGGCACGCCAGCTCGATGCTGCGTGGTCGTCGGTGCTCGCCCACCTGCGAGCAGGGCCGCTGCAGGAGATGCCGCTCGTGGTGGGTGGGCGGTCAGCTGGCGCGCGGGTGGCCTGCCGCACGTCCGCCGAGGTCGGCGCGGCGGCTGTGCTGTGTCTGGCCTTTCCGCTTCACCCGCCGGGGAAGGCCGGCGACCCGTCCAAGAGCCGATTCGGAGAGCTCGATGCCGTGCGGGTGCCGGTGCTGGTCATCCAGGGAAATCGCGACCCATTTGGGATCCCCCCGTCGCGACGCGGGCGGACGGTCGTTCGCGTAGAGGGCACCCACGCGCTGAGGGCCAGAGCCGCGATAGAGGCTGCCGTCGCCGATTGGCTGCCGCGCTCGCTGGCGCCGCGACCAGATCAGTGAGGCTCGCTGGCGCAGGCCAGATCAGTGAGCGACTGGTTCGCGCTCGTGAGCCTCGAGGTAGGCGCGCAGCTCGCGCTCGAACTCGGGCCAGAGCCCCAGTCCCTCAGGAGAAGGCTGGGGGCCGCTTGGGTCAGGGGTCTCACGCCCCCACCCCTGGCTGTCGCCACCGCCGCCACCGTCGCCCAGGGCCCCAAGCCGCCGGAGAACCAAGCACAGCCACAGCCCAATCAATGCGAAGCCCAGGCCTACGGCGACCGATAGGCCCGCGCCCAGCAGAGCACCGTGCGGCCGGACGATGACCACCACCGCGCTCGCGGTCCCGAACAGCGCGCTTGCCGCGAGGCTGGCCAGAGCCATGACCCCGAACGGTATGCCTTGCGTTGTAGCTCCGTTTCCACCTGACATGTCCGCTGACATCCCCCTCATCTCAACGATGGTGACGCTGCTCCGAAGCGTAATGCACCAAACGCGTCCTGACTAGCCCGCTTTCGCCGCCGCGGCCGCCTCGCGCAGCTGCTCGTATTCGACCAGGCGCTTGAGCTGCCGGAGGCTGCGGCGCAGGTGGGCCGAGATAATGGGCGCGGCGATCCGCTCCGCCAGCCAGCCCGACAGGCCCGAACCCGCGACGCCGTAGGCGAGTCGGATTTCGACCCGTGTTCCCTGGGCGCCTCGGTCGCGCAGCCGCCAGCGCCCGCGCTGGTCTACGCCGGTCACCGACGTCCACGCCAGCTCCTGGCCCGGTGTCCATTCCACGATCTCTATCAGCCCGCCCATCTCGGCCGAGCCGACCCGGAAGAGCACCCGATAGCGGGCCCCGAGGCCTGTGGGTTCGGAGCCTGCAACCTCCCACCTGGTGACTCCGGACATGAAACTCAGCACGCGCTCGGGATCGGAGACCACTTGCCACACGTCATCGGGCGGCGCCGAGACCGTGATCGATTCGCAGACCCTCATCCGAGCACAGGGAGGCGTCGCTCCCCGGACAGCACGTCGAGCGCGTCCTGCATGACTCCGACCAGATGGTCGTAGAGCGCATCCAGATCCGGATTGGGACCGAACTGCTCGCGCGCGTAGATCGGCGGAAGGGTCTCGACAGTGATCTTGGCCGGCAGCGGGATATGCCCCAGCATGTCGCCGATGTTCAGCCCCCAGGGAAGCGCCAGCGAGATCGGCATTACCTTCAAGCGGAAGAGACGGTCGAGCGCGAGTAGTCGGGCCAAACGCTCACCACGCGAGAGAAAGATCGCCGTCTCCTGCCCGCCGATTGCGACCACCGGAACGATCGGCACATCCTCCTCGATCGCCAGATGCAGAAAGCCCTTACGCCCATTGAAGTCGACGCGGTTGCGCTCCCAGATCGGGCGGTGGACCTCGTAGTCGCCTCCCGGATAGACGAGTAGCGCCGCGCCGGCCCGGAGTGCTTTGCGCGCGTTCTCGTGCGACGCCGCCACCGTCCCGAACTTGCGTAGCCATCCCAGGCCCGGAATCGACAGCACGAGGTTGTGTGCCAACTGGTAGAAGCTGCGCTCGACCCCGAAATACGTGCTGAAAGCCAGCGTGAAGACAAGCGTGTCCGGCAGCATGTTGCCGCCCGAATGGTTTCCCACGAGCAGCACCGGCCCTGAGTCGGGAATGTTGCCGAGCCCGCGTACCTCGCCGCGATACCAGATCGATGCCAGGATCCACAGCCTGGGCAGCCGCTCGCGTATGTAATCGGGGTCGCGCTCGTCGAGGTCTGCCCGCGGGACGAACCGCGTCACCTGCTGTGAAATCTCACGCAGGGCCTTCCGGGCCAGTGAGCGGGCGGCCAGACTGTCTTGCTCGCCGTTCGTTTGGTTCGGGTGGTTACCGTTGCGTCCTGCGTTGGACGTGAGCCGCGCGCTTGCCATCGGAGCCTCGTGACGCTACTAGGCCGCCCGCCGCTGGCGTCGCGGCGCACGCTTCGGTGCGACCGTGCGTGTGGCGTTGGCGGTACGCGCGAAGAAGTCCATCAGCAGCGCGTTTGTCTCTTCAGGTCGCTCGACCTGCGGCACATGACCACATGCGGAGATCGTGACCTGCTCGGCCCCCGGCAGCCAGCTCGCCACGTGCCGGGCGAACGCGGCCGGAACGAGGCCGTCGTGGTCTGCCCACACAAACAGGGACGGCACCGTGAGCGTGGACAACCGCGGATAGAAACCGCCCTCTCCGAACGGCGGCTCTAAATAGATGTTGCGCGCACTCGAGAGGAAGGCGTAGCGGGCGCCCGCGGTGTGGTAGATGCGACGGAACTCATCGACCATCAGCTCTGCCACTGCCGGATCGATGACGTTGCGATCGCAAAAGAGGCTCCAGAACTGCGAGGCAACCAGAGAGCGCCGGAAGCCGTGTGGTAGCAGACCGAACTCGGGCCGCAGCAGCCGCACGATGGGGTGGAGGCCGCGGCGGATCCAGGCCACCGCGGGACAGAGAAGCGCGAGCGCGGCGATCCGCTCAGGAGCGACGAGCCCCATCTCGATCGCGACGCGTCCGCCCATCGAATTGCCGACGACGAATGCACGCGGGATCTGGAGCTCGTCCATCAGCCCGAGCATGATCGAGGCGAACCACGAGGCGTTGTAGCCCCCGAAAGCTGGCTTGCTCGAGGATCCGAAGCCCGGCAGGTCGGGCAGGTGCACGCGATATTGGGGTGCCAGCGCGGCCGCCGTCTCAAACAGCGAGGCGCGCGTGCCGCCCAGTCCATGCAGCAGTAGTACGTCCGGCCCCTGTCCCATCGACAGGGTCGAGACGCGATGGCGGTCCACGTGGACCTCCTGGATCTCGAGCAGCGGCGGCCGTCCGTTGGGGAGCATGAAGAGGGCCTCGAACGCGACCGCATAGTCGAGGTTCCCGCGCACCGATAGCAACCGACGCTGGAAGGCCTCGATGCCTGAAAACTCCCCCTCCCGCAGCGACAGCCAGGTGGCTGAATCAGTCGAGATGGTCACGTCCGGCTCGCGGCGGCTGGCGCCCTTGCAGACTCGCGCCCCGTGGCCGTTGCAGCGAACTTCCCAGATGTGCCCGACATCCCCCAGTACCACGTGATACGTGGCGTCGAAGTCCGGCTCGGCCCCGAGGTAACGCTCAGGCAGCGACCTGAAAGCCGCCTCCACCTGAGCCAGGCGCTGGGCGCGCCGCGGCTGTTCAGCCATGTCAGGCACCCTACCGTCCGCATCGGCTGAATGGACTGCCCGGTCTGGCCGGGAGCCACGTCCGTCCCGCTCCTTGCGGGCATTCGAGTGGGGGAGATTGGACATGTGCGCCCGGTGGACTCCTAATTTTAGTTTTACCCGGAATAAGCGTTGCTTATGCGGGGGGAGCGCCTACGCGAGGGGCGCGCCTATGCGAGGGGAGCGCCTACGCGAGGGGAGCGCCGGCGAGCGAGGGGGCGCGCGCGTGAGGGGGCGGGCCTACGCGAGGGGGCGGTGGTTCCCGGGCGTGGCGTCAGACCCGGGCGGCGTCAAACCACCGACGTAGCGCTCGCCCGGACCTGGCAAACGGCCGCGTAGCTCTCGGGTCCCCTGCTGCCGCAGACCCCCCTCGTGATCCCGATAGGGTTGCCATCGTTGCCCCCGATCCGGCTCCACGACACCCGCAGCGGCCGCCTGCTTGAACTAGAACCCCGCGAGCCTGGGCGGGTCGCGATCTATGCATGTGGACCGACGGTGTACGCCCGCATTCACGTCGGCAACGCACGCCCGTTCGTCGTCTTCTCGTTGCTGAAGCGCTTCTTCGTGCATGAGAACTACGAGGTCACTTTCGTGTCAAACATCACGGACATCAACGACAAGATCTACAAGGCTGCTCGGGAGGCCTCGATCGGGAGCGTCGAGTTGGCCGCCGGCATGACCGAGGCCTACATCGATGACACCAATGCGCTCGAGCTGGGACGGCCCGACCATGAGCCGCTCGCAAGCGAAAACGTCGAGTCGATCATCGAGTTGATCGAGCAACTCGTGGAGTCCGGACACGCGTATGCGGTCGAGGGTGATGTCTACTTCTCGGTCTCCTCGTACCCGCCCTACGGCCAGCTCTCGCACCGCCGGCTCGAGGATCTCGACCAGGGCGAGGGCGGGGAAGGCGTGGAGCGCAAGCGCGACCCGGTCGACTTCGCCCTCTGGAAGGCCTACAAGCCGATCGAGGACACCTCCTGGGATTCCCCTTGGGGGCTCGGCCGGCCTGCCTGGCACATCGAGTGCTCCGCCATGGCAGAGCGGCTGGTCGGACTGGACTTCGAAATCCACGGCGGCGGTACCGATCTGATCTTTCCCCACCACGAGAACGAGGCCGCCCAGACCGATGCTGCCAGAGGCGTCGAGCTCGCCCGCCTGTGGGTCCACAACGGCATGGTCAACCTGGACCGCGAGAAGATGGCCAAGTCGGTCGGCAATATCTTCATGCTGCACGAGGCGATCGCCCGGTACGGACGTGACGCGCTGATCGCCTACTTCTGCGCCGGCCACTATCGCCAGCCGCTGGACTTCGACGAGGACCGGTTGAACGAGGCCCGCCGCCGCGTCGAGCGAATCCGCGAAGCTGGGCGCCACCTGGAGCCGGGACCTTCGCCGCCTTGGTCTGCGCCCTTGCGCAGGCGCTTCTTCGAGTCGCTCGCAGACGATTTCAACACCCCTGCGGCGCTGGCGGCCGTGTTCGACTGGGTGCGGGAGGCGAATCGCGAGCACCGGGACGGATCCGAGGCCGTGGGCGACGGGGATCTCCGCGAAATGCTCTCGGTGCTCGCGCTCGACAACCTGCTCGAACGGGTCCACCCGGAGCCTCCCGATGAGGTGCTCGAGCTGCTCGGGCAGCGCGAGCGAGCCCGCGCGGCGCGAGATTACGACCAGGCCGATCGCGTGCGCGCGCGCATCTCCGAGCTCGGCTGGGAGGTCCGAGACGGCGCCGCTGGACCGCAGCTCGTACCGGCGCGCAGATGATCATCTACGGGCGCAACCCGGTGCGGGAGGCGCTCCGGGGCCCGAGAACAGTCCGGCGCATATGGGCCACCAAGAACGCTGTGCGCGAGCCGTGGTTGAGTGAGCGGGGCGCGCCGACAGAGTCCTCGCCACAAGAGCTCATAGCGAGCTCGGCGCCCGAACTCGAGACGCTCTGCGGATCCGCCTCACACCAAGGCATGTGCGCCGAGGTATCGGAGTTTCGGTATGTCACCGCCGCGGATCTCTGCGCGGCACCAGATCCGCTGATTGTGGCGCTCGATCAGGTGCAGGACCCGCAGAACCTCGGCTCCATCTGCCGCACCGCCGAATGCGCCGGCGCGACCGGCCTCGTCTTACCCGAGCGGCGTTCGGCGTCGGTCACAGCGGCGGTCTGCAAGGCGTCTGCCGGCGCGGTCGAGCACCTACCGATTGCGCGCGTGCGCAACCTCGTCGACTTCCTCGTCGAGGCAAAGGCCGCATCGATGTGGTGCTACGGGGCCGATGCGGATGCTCAGACCTCCTACGACGAGGTCGATTTCCGCGGTGGGGCGGTGCTTGTGCTGGGATCGGAAGGTCGCGGGCTGCGCCCGCGCGTGGCGGCGACGTGCGACTTGATAATCCGCGTTCCGCTGCGGGGGCGGGTGGCATCGCTTGGGGTGGCCGCCGCGGCGGCGGTTCTGCTGTATGCCGCGCGGGTCGAGCCGCCTCGCGCGCGCCCGCGCTAGGCCCGCTCCCTCGACGCCCCGCCCGGCACCCTCGCGCCCCAGCGCCCCGCTTGACAACCAAAGTCGCGTCTGTAAAGCTCCCGCGCCGGGAGGAATGAACTTCAACTGGAGCTTGAGACTCTGGTATCCATAAGGCCCCGGCTCCGCGGAGCTGGGAGAGAGGGCGCTTACGGGAGGTAACGCGCCACGGTCCGGAATGGCCCGCGCGGCCAGAAAGGAACACAAGTGGCCAGGACCTCCCTGCATCAGGCTCAGCCTCAGGTAGATGATCTCTTCCTGATCGCCCTAGCCAAGCAAGGCAACCCCAGCGCCTACGACCGCATCGTCCGCCGCTATCACGGCTTCGTGCGGCTCAAGGCTTCCTCGTATTTCCTCGCCGGCGGCGACTCCGATGACCTCATCCAAGAGGGCCTCGTGGGGCTGTTCAAAGCCGTTCGGGACTACCGCTCAGACCGTGAGTCGAGCTTCCGCAACTTCGCCGAGCTGTGCATCACGCGCCAGATCATCACGGCCGTGAAGACGTCCACTCGCAACAAGCACGCCCCGCTCAACCAGTACATCTCGTTCTCGAGCACTCCCGCGGGTGCGGGCCAAGACTCCGACGCAACGCTCGAGGAGCTTCTGCCGGGCTCGCCGGTGCACGACCCCGTCAATCAGGTGATCTCGTCAGAAGAGCTGCGCGCGTTGGTGGGCTGTATCTCGACCACCCTGTCGGAGCTCGAATCCAACGTGCTCGCGCTGTACCTCGACGGCCACTCCTACGAGGAGGTGGGCCACCGCCTGGGGTGCGACTGCAAGACGGTCGACAACGCGCTGCAGCGCGTTAAGCGCAAGGTCTCGCAGCACCTGAACGAGCGCAACGTGGCCGCATAGGTCGACCGCGGCGCGGGGCCCCGGCTGAGCGCCTGCCCAGGCTCCGAACGGGACGGTTGGAAGGTTATGCGGCCTATAGCACGCATAACTTCCAACCCTGGGCGGGGGCGGCGATAGCCCGCACTGGGGGCGCGAAAGGCGAACGCCCGCAGACGATCGCCCGCCCGGGCGGCCCCAAGAGACCTCACCCAATCGGCCCCAGCACAGCCTCCCACCCATACGTGCTGAAGGCGCGAAAGCGCGAGAACAGCTTGTGCTCGGGGCCGTGGAAGTCCGAGGACCCGGTGCTGAGCAGCCCGAGCGCGGCGCAGCGCCCCGCCAGCAGGTCGGTCTGGGCGCGCGTGTGGCTCGGGTAAAAGCACTCCACGCCATCGATCCCGGCGTCGCGGAACCCGTCGATCGCGTCGAGCACTCGATCGGAGGTGACCGGCGCCCAGAAGGGATGCGCCCACACCGCGACCCCGCCGGCGGCATGAATCGCCGCGATCGCCTCCTGCACCGACGGCACCAGCCGGGGGCGGAAGCCGGGGCGTCCCGGGACGAGGTAGGCCCCTAAAAACGCCCCCGGCTCGGTCAGGCCCTCCGAGGCCAGACGCTCGGCGTTGCCGGGGTGATCCACCACGGCCTGGGCGAGGTGTGGTCTCCCGATCGTCTCGCCGCGGCGCGCCCGGTCTGCCAGCAGGCCTTCAGCGAGTTCGAACCCGAGCCCGCGCAGCGCCTCGCACATCGCTTCGGAGCGGCGCTCGCGGTCGGCGCGGAAGCGCTCCAGCTCGCCCAGCAGCCCCGTGTCGCCGTGGTCGACTCCGTAGCCGAGCACGTGGTGGTCACCCTCCACCCATCCGATCGCCGAGATCTCGACCGCGGGCACCAGGCGGATACCCACCTGCGATGCGGCGGATTGCGCCTCCGCGACGCCCGCGACCGTGTCATGGTCCGTGAGCGCCAGCAATTCAACGCCAGCGCCCGCCGCCCGGGCCACCACGGCTCGCGGCGCCAGCGACCCGTCGGAGCGCAGCGAGTGGCTTTGGAGGTCAAATGCGGGGGCTGTGCCGAGAGGGCCCACGATATGATCGTAAGTGTCAACCGGAGCAAGCTCCGGCCAACAAAGGTTGCTAGAGCAACAGGGCCCACGGGGGCCCGCCTGGAGGAGGAATGCCGAGTCGCGCGGTCGCCCGAGCCTACGAGGTGAGTACGTCAGTGGGCGCACCCTCCCTGGATCTGCACCCAGCGCCGGCCGACGGCGCCACCGAAGCCGCTCTCGCTCGCGCCTGCGAGCACCTGCTCGCGCTCCAGCAGCCCGATGGGCACTGGCGCGGGTTGCTGCAGACCAACGTGTCCATGGACGCGGAGGACATCTTGCTGCGGGAGTTTTTGGGTGTCCGCGACGCGCATCGGCTCCGCAGCGCGAGCGCGTGGATCCGCTCCCAGCAGCGTGCTGACGGCACTTGGGCCAATTTCCATGACGGTCCCGGCGACCTCTCGACGACCGTCGAGTCCTACTGGGCCCTGCGGGTCGCCGGTGACGAGCCATCCGCCGAGCACATGCAGCGCGCCGCACGGTGGATCCGGGCGCAGGGCGGTCCGCGTCAGGCGCGAGTGTTCACGCACATCTGGATGGCGCTGTTCGGATTATGGCCGTGGGACGAGGCACCCGCGCTGCCGCCCGAGCTTGTGCTGCTGCCGAGCTGGTTCCCGCTCAACCCCTACGACTTCGCCTGCTGGGCCCGTCAGACCATCGTCGCGCTCACGATCGTGCGGGCGCACCGTCCCGCGCACCGGCTCGGCTTCACGCTTGAGGAGCTGGGACCGGGTGCCCCGGCCCCGAGCAAGCCGGCCGCCACGCTGAGCGCGCGCGCGCTGGCGACGGCCGATCGCATGCTGCGCGCCTACGAGCGCCACCCCTTCGAAGCCCTGCGCCGGCACGCACTGCGGGCCGCCGAGCGTTGGGTGATCCAGCGCCAGGAGGCTGATGGGAGCTGGGGCGGGATCCAACCTCCTTGGGTCTATTCGCTGATGGCGCTCTATCTGCAGGGATACCCGGTCGACCATCCGGTGATGAAGGCGGGCCTCGAAGGGCTCGATCGTTTCACCGTCAGGGGCGACGACAGTGTCTGGCTCGAGGCCTGTCAATCGCCGGTGTGGGACACCGCGCTGGCGATCATCGCGTTGCGCGACGCCGGCCTCGAGCCCGACCACCCAGCGCTGATCAAAGCTGCCGACTGGTTGCTCGAACAGCAGATCACCGGCCACAGCGGAGACTGGGCCGTACGCCGGCCGGATGCTCCAGGCGCGGGGTGGGCGTTCGAGTATCACAACGTCAACTACCCCGACATCGACGACACCGCGATCGTCGTGCTGGCGCTCAAGCGGGTCGCGCACCCAGACAGCAGGCGCGCCGAGCAAGCGATCAAGGACGGAATCGACTGGCTTATCGCCATGCAAAGCCGTGACGGGGGTTGGGGCGCCTTCGACGCCGACAACACCCAGGCGCTGACGAGAGCGCTGCCCTTCTGCGACTTCGGCGAGGTCATCGACCCGCCGAGCGCCGACGTCACCGCGCATGTGGTCGAGCTGCTGGCGCCCGAGCAAGGCGACACCATCCGCACGGTCACGAAAGCGGGCATAGACTGGCTCGACCGCGAGCAGGAGCAGGACGGGTCGTGGTTCGGGCGCTGGGGCGTCAACCATGTCTACGGCACCTGGTCGGTGCTGACCGCGCTCCAAGCGGCCGGGGTCGATCCGGAGGACGCCCGCTTCAAGCGTGCCGTCAACTGGCTCAACACACACCAGAACGCCGACGGTGGCTGGGGCGAGGACTGTCGCTCGTACGTCGACCGCGCATGGATCGGCCGTGGCCAGAGCACCGCCTCGCAAACGGCCTGGGCGCTGATTGCGCTGCATGCGGCGAACGCCGCAGATAGCGCCGAAGCCCGGCGGGGGCTGGAGTGGCTGTGCGCCACGCAACGACCCGACGGCACCTGGGACGAGCCGTACTACACCGGAACCGGCTTCCCCGGCGACTTCTATATCAACTACCACCTGTACCGGCTGATCTTCCCGGTGATGGCGCTGGGACGCTACTTGCAGAGGGCATGACCACGACGGCCCCGCACACGGTCTCGGTCCCGGCCCCGGACGCGGTCATGGCCCAGGCCCGAACCGAGAACTTCCCGGTCGCGAGTCGGCTTTTGCCCGTCGTCACCCGTGCCCATCTGCTGGCGATCTATGGCTTCGCGCGCCTAGTCGACGACGCGGGCGACGAAACCGACGGCAACCGACTCGAGCTGCTGGACGCGCTCGAGGTCGACCTTGAACGAGTGTTCACACGCTCGGTTGCCCCGAGCAATCCCCTGCTTGCCGCACTCAAGCCGACCGTCGCGCAGTGCTCTTTGCCGATCGAACCGTTCAAGCGCCTGATCGAGGCCAACCGGCGCGACCAGGTGATCCACCGCTACGAGAGCTTCGAACAGCTGGTCGGCTACTGCGAGCTCTCGGCCAACCCGGTGGGCGAGCTCGTGCTCGGCGTCTTTGGCGCCGCCACGCCCGAGCGGATCGAGCTCTCCGATCACGTCTGTACCGGGCTTCAGCTGGTCGAGCACTGGCAGGACGTCGGGGAGGACTACCGCCGCGGCCGCATCTACCTCCCCGCCGACGATCGCACGCGCTTCGGCGTCGAAGAAGCGGACCTCGGCGCGCCCACGGCCACGCCCTCCTTCCGGCACCTGCTCGCCTTCGAGGTCGCGCGGGCGCGCGAGCTGCTGGAGCGCGGAGCTCCCCTGATCCGCACGCTGAGCGGGCGCCACAGATTCGCGGTCGCCGCCTTTGTCGCCGGCGGACGCGCTGCGCTCGACGCGATCGAGCGCTCGGGCTTCGACGTACTCGGCGCAAGGCCGCGCCCGAACACGGCGCTCAAGCTCAGAGCGCTGTTCGCCACCCTGGCCAAGCGGGGCGGGCGGTGATGGCGCTCCAAGCCCCGGTCGCGTCGCCCGAGCAGGGCTACCGTGTGTGCGAGGCCATCACCCGCGCGCGCGCCGCCAACTTCTACTACGGCATCCGGCTGCTGCCGGCGCCCAAGCGAAGAGCCATGTGCGCGGTCTATTCCTTCGCGCGGCGAATCGACGACATCGGCGACGGCGAAGAGCCGAACGCCCGCAAGCTCCATCTCCTGAGTGCCGCCCGCGATGAGCTCGAGCAGCCCCCACGGCAACCGGTGATGGTTGCCCTGAAGGACGCCGAGGAGCGGTTTTCCCTACCGCACCAGGCTCTGCACGACCTGATCGCAGGCGTCGAGATGGACGTGCGGGGCTCCAGCTACGACGACTTCGAGACGCTGGTCTCCTATTGCCGCCACGTGGCGGGCACCATCGGTCGGCTCTCGGTCGCGATCTTCGGTCCCCACGATCTCGAGGCCGCCGACCCGCTGGCCGACGACCTCGGCGTTGCCATGCAGCTGACGAACATTCTCCGCGACGTGCGCGAAGATCTCGAGCGCGGGCGTGTCTACCTGCCGCGCGAAGACCTCGCGCGCTTCGGCTGCGAGGACCTGCTCGATGCGCCGCCCGAAGCGTTCGGGCAACTGATCGCCTTCGAAGCCGCGCGAGCCAGAGAGTGGTTCGATCGAGGCCTGCGGCTGCTCGACCTGATCGACGGCCGCAGCGGGGCGTGCGTGGGCGCCATGACCGGCATCTACCGCCGCATCCTCGAGCGGATCGAGCGCGATCCTGGAACCGTGCGCGAGCGGCGCGTATCGCTGCCCTCATGGGAAAAGACCTGGGTGGCGATCCGCAGCCTCACGGAAGCAGCGGGCTGATGTCGTGAGCGATCGCGCTGTCATCGTGGTGGGCGGAGGCCTGGCGGGAATCACCGCCTCGCTGGACCTAGCCCGCGCCGGCGCGCGGGTGACGCTGCTCGAGGTCCGTCCCCGACTCGGCGGCGCCGCCTACTCATTCGAGCGTGACGGTCTCTGGCTCGACAACGGCCAGCACGTCTTTCTCCGCTGTTGCACCGCCTACCGGGAGTTGCTCGAGCGCCTCGGCACGACGGGACACACCGTGCTCCAGGACAGGCTGCGGATTCCCGTGCTTTCGCCCCGCGGCAAGGCGGCGTGGCTACAGCGCTCGAACCTCCCCGCGCCGCTACACCTCGCAGGCGCGCTGCTCCGCTACGGTCATCTTGCTCCGCGCGAGCGCCTCGGCGCTGCACTCGCGGCGCGAAGGCTGGCCCAGATCGATCCCGACAGCCGCGAAGCCGACGGCCAGAGTTTCGCCGCCTGGCTGCAGCGTCAGCGCCAGACGCCCCGCGCGATCGAGGCCCTGTGGGAGCTGATCAGCAGGCCCACACTCAACCTGCGTGCCGAGCAGACCTCGCTGGCCGCGGCGGCCTTCGTCTTTCGGACAGGGTTGCTCGAGCGCGCGGAGAATGGTGACATCGGCTATGCCCGGCTTCCGCTCCAGCGCGTCCACGGCGATGCCGCGCAGGCCGCGCTCGAGCGGGCGGGGGTGGAGGTGCGCCTTGGTTTCCGAGTGTCAGAAATCGATCACGAAATGGTTGTATGCGGCCAAGGTGAGCGACTTAAAACACAAGCCGTGATTCTGTCTGTCCCCAACCACCGTGCCTCCTCACTGCTACCGGCGGGAGCGCTGCGCGATCCCGGCGCCCCGGACCGCCTCGGCTCGGCGCCGATCGTCAACCTCCACGTCGTCTTTGACCGGCCCGTCCTGACCCACGAATTCGCCGCCGCCGTGGGCTCGCCGATCCAGTTCGTCTTCGACCGCACGGCGTCATCGGGGCTGAGCAAGGGCCAGTGCCTGGCGGTGTCGCTGTCGGCCGCAGAGGCCGAGATCGAGACCCCATCCGATGACCTGCAGGCACAGTTCACAGCGGCGTTCGCGGAGCTGCTCCCGGCCACCAGGCGGGCTCAGGTGGAGCGCTTCGTGATCACCCGCGAGCGCTTTGCGACGCCCCGCCTGGGACCCGGGACCTGGCGCTCCCGGCCCGGCCCCCAAACTGGGATCGAGGGTCTGGCGCTGGCCGGCGCGTGGACCGACACCGGCTGGCCGGCGACGATGGAGGGCGCCGTGCGCTCGGGTCGCGCCGCTGCCCGCCTGGCCCTGCGCGCGCTGGGCCGCGAGCGGGCGCTCGAGGAGCTCCCGGTATGACCGTGGACGACCCTCGCCTGCTCGTGCTCGCACCGATGGGCCTCGAGGTCGCGCTCGTGCGCCGGGGCGCGCCCGGCGCCGACGTGGTGCGCGCGGGCATCGGTCCCCGCCGGGCGCGACGCACGGCGAAGCTCGCCGCCGAGATGCCGGCCGCCGGAGTCGCGGTCGCGGGCTTCGGTGGCGGGATCGCCCCCGAGCTCGAGCCGGGCGAGATCGTGGTGGGAACCGAACTGCGGGCCCGCGACGGACGCGTGATCGCCGAGTGCACGGGTGCCGCCGTGCTGGCCGGCATGCTGAGGCGCGCCGGACTGTCGGCCCACGCCGGCCCGATCCTCTCGGTGCGCGCACCCGTCTTCGGGCGCCGGCGCGAGACGCTGCGGTGCAGCGGCGCGCTGGTCGTCGATCAGGAGTCGGCGTGGCTCGCGCCGGCGGCGGCGGGCCGCCCCTTCATCGTCGTGCGGGCGGTGCTCGATACACACCGCGAGGAGCTCGATGCTCCCTGGCGGACGGCTGCGCGCTTCCGTCAGGCGGCGCGCACGCTGCACCGGGCGGCGGCGGTGCTGTCCGAGTGGGCCGAGGCGATCGCCCCTCGAGAGGCGATTTTGGCCGCTCCGCGAGCCTCCTGCGCCGGCGTCGAGCGCGCGATCGAGACGGTCGAGCGTGCGCTGGACACCTTCGGGCCTCCGGTCTACATGCGCAAGCAGATCGTCCACAACCGGCACGTCGTCGCCGAGCTCGAGCGGCGCGGGGCGATCTGCGTCGACGAACTCGAGGAGGTCCCGGACGGGGCGACCGTCGTCTTCTCCGCCCACGGCGTCTCCCCAGCCGTCAGGGAAGAGGCGCAGCGGCGCCACCTGAACGTGGTCGACGCCACCTGTCCGCTGGTCAACAAGGTGCACGCCGAGGCGCGCCGATTCGCCGGCGACGGCTTCACGATCTTCCTGATCGGCCACGAGGGCCACGAGGAGGTCGATGGCACCTCCGGCGAGGTGCCCGAGCAGATCCACGTGGTGGATCCCGAGGGTGATGTCGACCGCCTCGAGGTCCCCGACCCGGGGAAGGTCGCGTTTTTGACACAGACGACGCTCGCCGTCGACGAGACCAGCGGCATGGTCACACGGTTGCGAGAGCGGTTCCCGGGGATCGCCGGCCCGCGCTCGGACGACATCTGCTACGCGACCCAGAACCGCCAGGACGCGGTGAGGGGCTTGGCCGCTGACTGCGAGCTGGTGCTGGTGGTGGGCTCGCGCAACTCGTCCAACTCCAACCGGCTGGTCGAAGTGGCCGAGCGAGCGGGATGCGAGGCGCGGCTGCTCGACGACGAGTCGCAGCTCGACCCGGCGTGGCTCAAGGGCGTGCGCACGATCGGCATCACCGCCGGCGCCTCGAGCCCTGAACGGATCGTGCAGCGGGTCGTGGGCGCGCTCGAGGTGCTGGGCCCGGTGACGCGCTCCGAGCGTTCGGTCGCCGCGGAGACGATCCGCTTCGCGCTGCCCCCGGAGGTAAGACGCTCGGCTCAGGGTATGGTGTAGAGGATGCCCGTCCCGCTTCGCCAGAACATCAAAGTCGGCTCCTACATCATGGCCCAGCGCCTGCGGCGGCGCGAGAAATACGCGCTCGTGCTCGAACTGGAGCCGCTCTTCCAGTGCAACCTCGCGTGCGCGGGGTGCGGCAAGATCCAGCACCCCGACCACATCCTGCGCCGGCGCATGTCGGTACAGGACGCCCTCGCTGCGGTCGAGGAATGCGGCGCCCCGGTCGTCTCGATCGCGGGCGGCGAGCCCCTCATCCACCCGGAGATCGACGTGATCGCCTCAGAGCTGATCAAGCGCAAGCGGTTCGTCTACCTGTGCTCGAACGCGCTTTTGATGGTCAAGAAGCTCGACCGCTTCAAGCCTTCCCCCTACTTCGCGTGGGCCGTGCACATGGACGGGTTGCGCGACCGCCACGACCACTCCGTGTGCCGCGACGGCGTTTTTGACAAGGCCGTGGAGGCGATCCGCGAGGCCAAGCGGCAGGGCTTCCGCGTGACCACCAACACGACCTTTTTCTCGACCGACACGCCGCAGACGGTGCGCGAAGTGCTCGACTTCCTCAACGACGAGCTCGAAGTCGACCAGATGATGATCTCGCCCGCCTACGCGTATGAGAAGGCGCCCGACCAGGAGCACTTCCCGGGCGTCGAGCAGACTCGCCGGCTGTTCCGCGCCGCGTTCGCGGACGGCCGCAGGCGCCGCTGGCGGCTGAATCACTCGCCGCTCTTTCTGGACTTCCTCGAGGGTCGGGTCGATTACAACTGCACCGCCTGGGGCATCCCGAGCTACTCGATCTTCGGCTGGCAGCGCCCCTGCTACCTGATGGGAGACGGCTACGCCTCGAGCTACCGCGAGCTGCTCGAGGAAACCGACTGGGACCGCTACGGTCGCGGCCGCGATCCGCGCTGCGAGAACTGCATGGCCCACTGCGGTTACGAGCCGACCGCAATCAGCGAGGCCGTGCGCGCTCCCCACAAGGCCCTTGCGGCCGCGCTGCGTCGCTGATCATTTCTTCCGGTCGGCGCATGCGCCGACCGGCCCACCGGCACATGTGCCGGTGGGGGCCGGCGCACATGTGCGCCGGCCAACAGCTTGATGAAGATCCTGCTCACCGGCGCGCGCGGATTCATCGGCAGCCATGTCGCGGCCGAGCTCGAGCGGCGCGGCGCCGACGTGGTCGCGTTCCAGGATGACGTCCGGGACCGCGAGGCGCTGCAGCGCGCCGTGCGCGACTGCGAGGCCGTCGTGCACATGGCAGCCCGCTACACCTATGACCGCACAGACGACATGCATGCCGTCAACGTCCAGGGCACGCGCAACGTGATCGAGGCTGCGATCAGCGCCCATGTTCGGCGGCTGCTGGTGACTTCGAGCTCGGCGACCTGCGGTCCGGTACGGGGACGTCCGGCGACCGAGCGCGACGCGCCGCCGCGGTGGGAGTTGTGCGTGCCCTACAAGCGCACCAAGCTCGAGGCCGAGCGGCTGGCGCTCGCCTCGGTGGCCCAGCTGGATGTCGTGTGCGTCAACCCGACCACGGTTGTCGGTCCCGGTGACCGCAAGCCGACCCCGAGCGGCAAGATGGTGCGCGATCTTGTGAGGGGCCGTATGCATGCCTACCTGCGCGGGGCGGGCATCAATGTGGTCGCGGTCGAGGATGTGGCGCGCGGGCACGCGCTGGCGCTCGAGCACGGCCGGCGCGGGGAGCGCTACATCCTGGGCGGCGACAACCTGTGGTTGCGCGATGCGTTCGCGCTCGCGCTGGAGGCCGTGGGCAGAAAGCCGCCGGGCCTGGCGATGCCCTGGAAGGTCGTCTACGGAGCGGCGCGAGTCGCTGACTCGCTCGGCTTGAAGTCCGACCTACTTGTGCTGGATGAGGTGCGGCTGGCGCGACTGCCGCTGTTCTTCTCGAGCGACAAGGCGCGCGCCGAGCTCGGCTACCGGCCTCGTCCCGCGAGCGAGGCCCTGGCCGCTGCCGCGCGCTGGTTCGCCGCGCGACAGCCCAGCGATGAGAGCGGCCGCATCAGGAAGGCCATCGAGCGCCAGTGGCAGGGGCTGCTCGGCGCTCAGCGCGCGCAGGATCGCCGGGCCTAGCGCGGAGCGGTCCGGCGCCCGCACCCCCAGCCCCCAGCTCTCGAGCGCGCGCGCGTGCGCCCGCACGTGCGCAGGCCCGGTGCCGTAGTTGATCAGGCGGCAGCCGACGAGCCACGCCTCGAACGCGGTTGTGCCACCCGTTGTGTGGATCAGCAGGTCGGCCGCGGCCAGCAGCTCCGGCATGCGATCGGTAAACGCCAGCACGCGGACACGCTCATCCCCGTGGTGGGCCGCGGCGAGCTGAGCCCGCTTGCGCTCCGAGTGGCCGGCCAGGCACACCACCACCGCCTCCGGAACCGCCATTGAGGCGATGCTGACCGCGCCACTCAGATCTCCGACGCCCCAGCCGCCACCCGATACCACCACCACCGGTGCGCGCTCAGGGAGCTCGAGCAGTGCCCGCGCGGCGGCCCGGTCCGGGGGCTGCAGCCACCGGCGATCGACCATCGGACGCACCGCCGCGGCCCGGCCGGGCCCCGCAATTCGCTCGACCTCCGCCACGGACTGGGGCCACGCCAGCAGGTGTAGGTCGATTCCGGGATGCGCCCAGTAGTAGAGCCCCGCGGGGTCTAAGATCGACGAGCACAGAGGGACCTGGAGGCGACCCGCCAGGCGGAGCTCTCCCAGTGCGGCGCTCAACAACGGATAGTCGATCACGACCACGTCGGCGCCGGAGGCCGCGATCGTGCGGCGCAGGGCTCTGCCTCCAAGCGCGGCGAGCGCGAGTTGGCCGAGCTTGCGGCCCAGCTTGCGCTCGAAGAACAGGCGGTAGGCCAGCTCGTAGCTCCATCCGAGCTGGTCGAGGTGCAGTTCGAACCCCCGGGTCAAAAACGACCCGAGCCGCTCGCCGAGCACGCCCAGGTCGCTGCGCAGCTCGACCGCCTCGACATCGGACCGCGCTGACAGGTCGGCCGCCAGGGACCGCGCGACCGTCAGATGGCCCTCGCCGATGCCGGCGCACAGGATCAGGACCCGCATGGGCCGACGCTAGGTCATCCGAAGAGCGGCAATCTGCGTCGCCGCGCAAGCGTGTCCATGCCGTGCTGGATGCTGTCGCGCACGTGTCGGTACTGGCGCTCCACATACGCGTCGTCGTCGGCGCGTGCGGGGTCGTGCTCGAACTCGATCGGGGGTTGGAAGGCGGTGCGGATCTTGGTGGGAAACGGCAGCTCGGGCAGGATCGCGGGGGATATGCCCCACGGGAGCTGGAGCGCGATCGGAAACATCTTCAGCCGCGCCAGCCTGTCGAGCTGGAGCAGCTTTGCCAGGCGCCGGCCGCTGAACAGCACCGGCATCGCGTCGGCACCACCGACCGTCGCGATGGGGACGATCGGTACCCCGGTCCGGATCGCCAACTTCACAAATCCGGTGCGGCCCGCGAGCGTCGCGGTGTCGCGCTGTGGCCACGGGCGCAGCGAGTCGCGCTCGCCACCCGGCCACAGAGCCACATCATGGCCGCTTTCGAGCGCCGCCTCGATGCTTTCGCGGCGGGCGGGTAGGACGCCCATCCTGCGGAAGTACGCCCCGATCAGCGGTGTCGCCATGAGCGCGTCGTGGGCGGTTCCGTGCAGCGGCCGCGCGGAACCGAAGTGCCGCCACCACTGCGCGCCGACGGTCCACGCGTCCCACACGAAGGGCGCTCCCGAATGGATCCCGATCAACAGCGCGGGCGGGTCGGGAATCTGCTCCCAGCCCTCGATCTCCATCCGGAACCAGTAGTCCATCAGCGGATTCCACAAGTACTTCTGGCGCTCCATGAAGGCCCAGTCGGGGCCCTCGAGCGACCACTGCGACGCCCGCTTGCCGATCAGTCCGGAGGCACCGTTGGACGGATGCCTCGACGTTGTCGCTTCAGATGTCATGAGCCCTTAGGCGAATGGTTTGCGCCGCGCCGCCCAGTGGGTCACGCCGCCACCCAAAAGCAGCGAGCCCCCCACGGCAAAGATCGGCAGCGACAGGACGATCAAGACGATGCCGAGCACCCAGGGCCAGCCGGAAGTGAGAAACAGCAGCAGCAGGCCCGCTGCCAGCGGCAGCAGACCGATCGCGACGAACCGCCAGCCCGGGCCTACGAGCCTTCGTCCGCTATGACTGAGGGGAGGATCCGTCTGCGCAGTGAAGCTTGGCCATCGCATAAGGGGGCTCTACCCGGGTGACCACCCCCGTATAACTTGGACCGCGTATGCACGCTTTCGCCGCGCGCGAGCGCCTCGCGACTTGAGCAAGCTCAGCCGTTAGCTGTCTTTGACCTGCTCGAACTCCTCGGCGGCCTGCTTGAGCTCCTCCTGGCGCTTGCGACGCCGCTTGGGAAGCGGCGCGTCGGGATCCTCATCCATGCCGGGCGGCTTGGCATCGCGCGTCTCGCGCGAAAGCTTGATGTCTTCGTCCGAGAGCTCTGCCGTCAGCCCTTTGACGCGCTCGAGCCCGTAGTAGCCGTGGAGCGTGTCGGCCTCCTCGTCTGAGAGCTCCTCGCCCTCCGGTTCGATCTCGGGCGCGGCCTTGACATGCTCGCGCTCGTAGACGATGCGGATGCCGTCGTCGTCCTCCTGAGCGTCGCGCAGCGGAACCAGCGACGAATCGGTTCCGAGCAGGCCGAGCTTGACGCGGGCCCAGACGTCACCCTCGCCGTGGGAGTACAGCGCGTCAATGGTGCCCACCTTGTAGCCGTGAGGGTCTACTACGTCTCTCCCCACCAACTCCTCAGCCATCGCGGTATCCCTACCCGCCTGGGGCGGCTGCAATCACGCCGAGGCGGCAAGCTCGGTCGATTCCCAGGCAGCGAACCCGCCCACCAGGTCTGAGACCTGCGAGCGCCCGCTACCGCGAAGCAGGCTGGCGGCGATCGCGGAGCGGTAGCCGCTTTCGCAGTAGACCACCAGCGGTCTGTCGGCCGGCAGTGAGTCGATTCGCTCCTGAAGCGCAGCGAGGGGGACGTTCAGCGCGTCCCCGATGCGCCGATCCTCAGCTTCGCGCGGGCTGCGGACGTCCAGCAACAGCGGCGGATCGGGCGCGGCAAGCTGCTCGGCCAGCGATCCGGCGGTGAGGCGCGGCGTGCGCTCGATCAGCTGCGGCGAGGCGTCTACCGGCTGCATCCCGCCGGCGAGATAGCCGGCGACGTTGTCGAAGCCGATGCGCCCGAGCCGTGTGGCCGCCTCGGTCTCGCGCCCCGGCTCGGCCACGAGCACGATCTCTCGCTCGCGGTCAAGCACCGTGCCGCACCAGGTCGCATAGGAGCCGTCGAGGCCGATGTTGATGGCGCCGCGTATGTGGGCGCCTTCGTACTCCGCCGGCTCGCGTGTATCGAGCAGCTGAGCCCCAGCATCGACTAGCTCGAGCAGCTGCTCCAGCGACAGGGGCCGGAGTTCGCGCTCCAGCGCCTCGTCCAGCGTCGGATGCTCGCGCGCGTTGAGCACCGCGTCGTAGCTGAAGTATGCCGGCGTGTCCGGCTGGTCGGCGGTCACGATCTCGATGAACCGTTCGCGGCTCATCGGCTGCAGCGCGTAGTTGTAGCGGCGCTGGACCCCGATCGTCGAGACGGTGTCGGTCGACAGGTTCTTGCCGCACAGGGAGCCCGCGCCGTGGGCCGGATAGACCAACGTCTCGTCAGGCAGCGACGCGAGCTTTTGGCGTAGCGAGTCGTACAGCATGCTGCCCAGTTGCTCGGCGCTCCAGCCGAGAGACGCGCGCAGGTCAGGGCGCCCGACGTCGCCGATGAACAGGGTGTCACCGGTCAGGACGGCGTAGGGCGCGCGCTGGTCGAATTTGGGATCGAAGACCAGCAGCGAGATCGACTCCGGCGAGTGACCGGGCGTCTCGAGCACCGTCAGCCTGACGCTCCCGAGCCTGAGTTCATCGCCGTCTGACGCTGGGGTGAACGCATACTCCGCCTCAGCCCGTGCGCCGAGGTGGATCTCTGCGCCCACCCTGTCACGCAGTTCGAGGTGGCCGGCGATGAAATCGGCGTGCAGGTGGGTGAGGAATACGTGCTCGATTCGGCACCCCAGGTCCTGCGCGTCCGCCAGATACTGCTCGATGTCTCGCTGCGGGTCGACCACGGCCGCCTCGCCGCTCTCCTGATCGGCGATCAGATAGGAGGCGTGGGCGAGGCAGCCGAGGTAATACTGCTTGAGGACCATCCCTGTCCCTCTCGCTATGGGCCCGGGGCTAGGACCCGACCGGCTCCTTGGGCTGGGGCACGATGCGGATGTAGGGCTTTGGCGACTGCCACTCGCCGAACAGCTCCTTGGCCTCGTCGTTGGAGACCGAGCCGGAGATGATCACGTCTTCGCCACGCTGCCAGTTGACGGGAGTCGAGACCTTGTGATTTGCCGTGAGCTGCAGGGCGTCGATCACGCGCAGAACCTCGTCGAAGTTGCGCCCGGTGCTCATCGGATAGACCAGGATCAGCTTGACCTTCCTGTCGGGGCCGATCACGAACACGTTCCGGACGGTCTGGTTGTCGGCCGGCGTGCGCGTCTTCGCCTCCCCCGAAGTATCGGCGGGCAGCATGCCGTACGCCATTGAGACCTTGAAGTCGCTGTCGCTGATGATCGGGTAATTGGGCGCCTGTCCCTGGGTCTCCTCAATGTCGCTCGCCCAACCTTCGTTCGCGTCAACCGGGTCGACGGACAGGCCGATGATCTTCGCTCCGCGCCGGTCGAACTCGGGCTTGATCTTCGCCATGTAGCCAAGCTCGGTTGTGCACACCGGCGTGAAGGACTTCGGATGCGAGAAGAGCACCGCCCACGAGTCGCCGATCCACTCATGAAACCGAATCGGACCCTCCGTGGTCTCCGCCTCAAAATCGGGGGCGGTGTCGCCAATTGCCAATGCCATCAGTACTCCCTTCGTTCAGTGGTACATCCTCAGCTTAGTTTCAGGCAGCGCGCCTGTCAGCGCGAGTTAGGACTGCTCAGACGCCGACGGGTCGACCTGCCACAGCGCGAACTCGTTGCCGTGGGGGTCCTTGCAGGTCGAGAACCAGCCCATATTGGGCACGGGGCGCGGGTCGCTCGCCTCGCCGCCGAGCTCCCTCACCCGATCCCGGCCGGCGTTGATGTCCGCGACGTCGAAGTAGACGCGAAGCCCGCGCTTGCCGGGCTCCATATTCGTGATCGCACCGCCGGTCTGCTCGCCGGTGCGTGCCATGTGGTACTCGAACGGACCCGGGAAAGACTGGAACTCCCATCCGAACAGCGGTCCCCAGAACTCACGTCCCTGGGTCGTGTCGTCAGCGGGGATCTCGAAATGCACTATCTGGCCAGGCATGACTCTCCTCTCGTGGTTGAACAAAAGCTGCGCGTCGCGCGCGGGTCGCGGGCGCCGTGCGCGGCCTGCGCGCTGCGCGCGCCGGACGACGTCTTGGAGATAACATACGCATAGCGAGAGTTATCTCATCATGCCCGGCCCGGTCTGCGAACATTTGCTCGATGCCGACGCTAGATGTGATCGGAGTAATCGTCTCCGATCTGCACGCAGCCGTCCAGTTCTACGGGCGGCTGGGAGTGCGCTTCCCTGAGGAAATAGATCCCCAGGGCCATGGGCACGTCGAGGCCGCGCTACCGGGCGGGCTGCGCTTCACGCTCGACAGCGAGGCATCCATCCGCGCGTTCGATCCGGACTGGGCGCCGCCCGCGCACGGTCACCGCATTGCGCTCGCGTTCCGCTGTGAGTCGGCCGCGGACGTCGATCGGCTGTATCGCGAGCTCACCGACGCCGGCGCATCGGTCCACAAGGAGCCGTGGGACGCCTTCTGGGGGCAGCGCTACGCGCAGGTAAAGGATCCCGACGGCAACGTAGTCGACCTGTTCGCCCCGCTCTAGTCGCGATCACGCGCGCGCGGTGAGCCGGCGGTCCGCCGTGTGGCTCAGCCCGTCTTGTTCTTCAGCGCCACGTACTTACGGCAGGGCTCGTTGCGCAGGCTCGGACACGCCGGCAGGCCGCTTGGCACGCTCACGCCGGACACGACCGGGAGGATCAGGCTCGAGGGCATCGACTTCGAGAAAGAGACCGAGACCTTGGCCTTCCCGCCCGGAGCGGTGTCCTTGAACGACCACACCGGCTGGGTGCCGTTGGGCGCGGCGATCGTGAGGCGGATGCTCGACCCCGAGCGGTAGACGTGTCCCTCGAAGTACAGCGGGATGACGACCTTGACGAAACGGTTGTGCGGCATCGGGCTGACGTCGGATGCCTTCATGCTCGGGATTGGCTCGAGCAGCGTGCTCTTCTGATGGAGAATGTCGTCGGTGCCGGTGGCCAGCTTGCGTTCGTTGGTGCGGATCCAGCCGTTTTGCACGAAGGTCTCGTTGCCGTCCGGGCGCACCTCCGTGACCGTCGCCTGGAGGTCCACATCAGGCGTGGAGGAGCGGACCCAGACATGCACCGCGCCGCCACCGATCACGGTCGTGTCGTGCTTTAGCGGCGCCGAGACGAAGGACACGGCGTCGCCGGAGTGGTACTGCTTCCAGTGGTAATTCCACTCAGAGGCGTTGCCCCACAGCGTCGGCGTTCCCTGCAGGCTGTAGCTCGGGTAGTCGTCCAGCGGGAGCGCCTTGGCGTTGGAGGTGTAGGAATAGGTGCCGTGCTTCTTGCTCGGCCGCGCGTTCAGCGTGTCGCCAGAACCGAGATACCAGTAGTGGGCCTTTGTACCCGGGATCGGGAACCGCTTGAAGGACTGCTCAAAGGCGGGATAGGGGTCTCCTGGCGCGCTCTGCCCGTCCGGAGACTTGCCCGCGCCGTTGTCGAACAGCACGCGGATCTCGGGCAGCTTCTTGAAGGCGGCCAGCGCGGCCGAATAAGTGGGGATGGTCTGGATCGGGTCGGCCGGCAGCGTCATGTTCGGGAAGTCGCTGATGCCCATCGCCTGCTCGTAGATCGCCGGGGCGGCGGCCTGCGTGACCAATAGGAATGGGTTGGTCATCGGATCCTCGCGGGCCACGAACAGCATCAGGAAGTCGTACCAGCGGTCATACGTGTAGGGATCGATCGAGTCGATGTGGGGGCCGTTGGTGAACGTGAACCACTTGTGCTTCGTGCCGGTGAAGTGCTGTGCCAGATCGGGACAGTGGCCACCGGTCTGCTCGTCCTCCCACTGGCAGGCCATGAACGTCGGCACCTTGATTTTGTGGACGAACGTCGCGGGATCGAGGGGGTCCGCGATCTTTGGCTTGTAGTGGCTGTTGGCGCGGATCTTGGCCATCAGGTTGGCTGCCTCGCCGTGCAGGACCTGGTTGTGCTTGCACACCTTGTCGCCGTTCTGGATCTGCTGGTACGCGTAGGGCTGACTCCCGTTATGCGGTCCAGCGGGCTTTGCCTGCTGCTGGCGCTGCTTGGCCCAGGCCACGGCGAAGCCGGTGTTGAGGATCCCGCCCGGGTACAGCGTCGTCGCGGTCGCGTCGATCACCGACATGGGCGCGATCGCCGCGAGGTCGGGCGGGTCGGTCTGGGCCGCGAACAGCTGGCTGATGCCTCCGTAGGAGATGCCCATCATGCCCACCTTGTGGTGCAGCACCCACGACTGGTGGGCGATCGTCTCGATCACGTCGTAAGCGTCGAGGTTCTGGAGCGGCTCGAAGAAGTTATAGGCGCCGCCGGAGCAGCCGGTGCCGCGCATGTTGACGTCGACCACCGCGAAGCCCATGAGGTTGGCGAGTATCGCGATGCCGTTGACCGGTCCGCTGGGGTCGGCATAGGCGTACCCCGAGTATTCGATCAGGGTGGGATATGGAGGGCCGGCGCCTGGCAGGTTGGACGGCGGCTTGAGGCCCGGGAAGCTCGCCGGCTGCGTGGGTGGGTGAACATCGATCGCGAGCTTTGTGCCGTCGCGCGTCGTTAGGTACTGGTAGCCGCTGTCTTTGATCTTCTGCTTGTAGGTGTTCGGGTCCCAGGGCTTGGGGGCGTCGGAGTGCACGGTGATCCGCCCCGACTCCGCGCCGTGGGGGTCCAGGCGCACGCGGTAGCCGTGCCCGGCGGGCACGTTGCGGAACAGCAGTCCTCCAAGCGAATCGGCATGCTTGGTCTGCAGCGTGCGCCCGCTACGGCTGATGAGCGACATCTTCGCCCCGGCCTTCAGACCGGTCACGTAGACCTGCTCCGCGCTCCCGCGGGCGCTGAACTTGGGCTTCGAAGCTGCCGCGCTGGGGGCCGCGGCGACCGCGCCAAGGCAGAGCAGGATCGCCGTCAGGACCGCTGCTCGGCCACCTCGCCGCACGCTACGACCTCGCTGCACGGTCGCAATTTCTCACATTTCGGTCCTGAGTGCGCTGATTCCGAGCTCAGAGCATCGGCCGGAGCAGATCGTTTTCGTCTCGGCGCCGTGCTCATCTTCGCCGCCGCCGTTGTCGTGCGGGGACCACGGGCAGCAATAGCCGCGCCGCGTCGGGACCCCCGAGCGTTAGCGTGTTGAGCGCCGGGAGTCCCGGCATCGAGGCCGCCGACGCGCCGAGGATTATGAGCCGGATTCGGTGGCCCGGCCCGAAGCGGTTGCCAATCGGCCAGAACTCGATCTGGTAGTTACGCGACTCCAGTGGTGGCGCGTCGGATTTGTGCGAATAGTCTCCGTATGGCTGCACCACGTCGCCCGCGCGATCGCTGAGGGAGCGGCCGGGGATGATTTTGGGATAGGCAGTCGAGAGCCGCCCGACGGCTAGGGGGTGGGAGCTGCCGTCTGGCCACACATCGGCGATCACAGCCCACAGCGCGCTCTCGGGAGCCGTACTCGACAGCCGCACATCGAGCGCCGCGGGGCCGGCGGACAGCACCGCATGCGTCAACGGTGGGGTCGTGAACGTCAGTCCCTCCGGCTCGGCCAGGTTTCCTTCGGTCGACAGCGGGAACGCATTCGCCGCCTGGTTGAGACCATGAGGGCCGAAGAAGGCGGTGTTGGGCACGTCGGACATGGTTGGGATTGATGGGATCGCCACATACGCCTCGTGCGCGGTTGGGGCCGGACGCGAGTTCACCAGCGAGCCGTTGTTGAGCGAGCCCCCGGTGGCGCTGCGCGCGCCGCTCAGCCACAGCGACTCCCAGTGTGTCCCCGGCACGGGCCAGTTCTCCGCTTCGTAGCGGATGAAACCTCCGGCGGCGTACCGTTCTCGGCTCCCGTTGGCGAGGAAGAGCTGGACTCGGGGCTGCTTGGTGACACCACTGCGCGATCCGAGCAGGTAGTGGCTGAACCAGGCCTTGATCTGGCTGTCGCCGTCATCGGTCCCGGCGGGCGGGCCGTCGTGCCCGCCTACCACGAGCAGGTGGGCCCCATCGCCGCGCAGCGCCTGGAACGCCTGGAAGGCGCCGCGCGCCTCAACGTCGAAGAAGCTGTCGAGCATCAGGATCGGGAGATGGTTGGCGTCCCCGCGAAAGCCGCGCTGGCGCCACCACTGGTCGAGAGTGGGATGGGCCAGGCCTCCATTTATGCCGGCGTCAAACAAGCCCACCGCGGTATCGAAGCCCGTCAGCGGCGCGCGCTCGGCGCGCGCGAAACCCTGCTCGACGGCGGGAGCGCCGATCAGCGCCAGCACACCCAGGCCGGGGATGAAGTTGGAGATCCCGCCGGGCCACAAGAGGTCGCGGTAGAGCTCGAATGTCCCCGAACGCAGCACGGCGGTCCGCACGCACGGCAGCTTGAGGTGCAGCGAGTTGTAGACGGTGATCGCGCTCGCCGAGAAGCCGTTCAGTCCCAACCGGCCGTCGCTCCAAGGCTGGTGGCAGGCCCACTGCAGCGTCTGTGCAACGTCGAGCTGCGTACGTGGACCGAGCGCATCGAACTCGCCGTCGCTGTTTCCCGTGCCGCGGATCTGGACCAGGAGGTAGTTGAAAGCCGGCCCGTTGGAGGTGGTCATCGAATTCGGTCCATACGGGCTGAACTCGACGATCACCGGTCGCCGCGACAGTGGCGCCTGACCGGTGACTGTGGCGGCCAGGCTCACCCCGTCCGACATGGTGACGCGCGTGTTCACCGTGGCCTGAGCGGCTTGCGCCGCTGAACCGGCAGACAGGAACGCCGCGACCACCGCTCCGGCGGCAACCAACGTCCTCGCGGCCGCCATCCGCGCATGTGCAGACATCGGTGGTATGCATTTAGCGCACCAGCCGCGAATGCGCAACCCTCGACCTGCGCGCAGGTGCGACCCACGACCCGCCAGCCGAAGCCGCCCATGGCTTTGAACGCCCGCCGGGGGGTAGCGCCGACTAGTGGCCAAGCCCCTCCTGGAGCTATTGCTCGCGCCGGCGCTGGTCGGAGCCGCGACTCTGGTCGGTTCGCGTTGGGGGCCGCGGATGGCGGGCCTGGTCAGTGGTCTTCCGCTGGTCGTCGGACCGGTGCTGCTCATCGCCGCTCAAGCCCACGGGGCGGCATTCGCCGCCCATGCAGCAAACGGAACCCTCTTGGGACTCGTCGCGCTCAACGGCTTCGCGCTCGCGTACGCCAGGTCCGCGCGGCGGCCGTGGATGGTCTCGCTCGGACTCGGCTGGGCATCGGCGTCCTTTCTCGCGGCGCTCGTCTGGCTACTCCCGCTGGAGCTTCCGTTCCCGTTCGGACTGGGGGTAGCGACGGCATCGCTCCTTGCGGCGTGGCGCCTGATGCCCGCGGTGGTAAGCGAGCCCATCGACACACCGCTCGCAGCGCGTCAGCGCAACGAGACATGGCTGCGGATGGCCGCGACCGCAGCGTTGGTTCTGGTGCTATCCGAAGCTCTCGCGGCATCAGGGCCGCGAATCGGCGGCATTCTCACCGCGCTCCCCGTGGTGGTATCCGTTCTGGCCGTGTCTGCCCACCGAAACGGCGGCGCGTCGGCAGTCGTGGCGCTGTTGCGCGGAGCCCTGATCGGTATGACCGGGTTCGTCGCGTTCTGCGCGGTGGTTGCCGCTTGTCTCAGCGAAGCGGGTATATGGCCGGCGTTCGCGGCCGCAACCGCAGCCGCGGTCGGGTTGCAGGCGGTGACTGAGCATTACTGGCTGAGCGATCGCGCCTCGGCGGCTTGACGCGGGCCAGCGGTATCGTTGGTGGGCGGTGTCGTGGTTCGTTAACCCAGGTCCTTCGGTTCCCCCGCCGTATGTTCCGACGCCGAGAGGCCCTGACCGCGCGCAGCTGGCTCAGGCACGGGCGCTGGAGTCAACGGCGACCTTTGCTGTCAGCGCCAACGTCATGGGCTCAGCGCGACGCGCTCAGCCCAAGCGTCGCAAGGGTGAACTATTCGTATCGCCGGAGGGAATTGTCTTCATCAGCCACGACCTCGGTCAGCCTCTGCGCTTCGATCACTCCGAACCCGACATCGCGATGGTCAAGGCTCGGCTGTGCCCACCGTGGGCCAGCACGTTCCTATTCCTGCAAGACAAAGCTTCGTCCGTGGGCATAGCGGCCCCCATATCCGTTCGCCGCCACCTCCGTCGCGCGCTGCACGATGCCGGGGTCACCGTTCACGAGCGGAGCTCTTCACGTGCCCCTGAGCTTCCCCGCCGCGGTCCTCGACGACCCTAGACGCGCGCCTACTTGGACGTGAGCTAGTGGGCGTGGAAGAATGGGGGCGGTTCGTTGTCAGTTTGCAGTCGCGTGCGCCTGGCTCGCGGCGGCGGCTCGGCCGCGTCGAGGCACATCCACAATCGCCAGGAGGGCTCCGGTGAGTGATCTGATTGCCGTCGAGTATCCCGACAAGGACACCGCCGAGGCGGTACGGGACAGGCTCTTGCAGCTAATGACCGAACGCGTGATCGAGCTCGAGGACGCGGTGATCGTCGACCGTGACGATCACGGCACGGTAACGCTGCATCAGGTGCACCGCCCCGCAGCCCGCGGAGCGCTCGGTGGAGCGATGTGGGGCGGCGTGATTGGTCTTTTGTTCCTCGCCCCGCCGCTGGGGATGGCTATCGGCGCCGCGGCCGGAGGGGCCTCGGGTGCGATGGTCGATGTCGGCGTCAACGACAACTTCGTGAGGGATCTCGGTCAGAAGCTTCCTCAAGGTGGGGCGGCACTGATCTTGCTGGTTCGCAAGATCACGCCGGACAAGGTGCTCCCACCGATCCGTGAATTCGGCGGCGACGTGATTCAGACCTCGCTTGACGACGAGTCCGAGGCGCGGCTGCGCGAAGTCCTCGAGCTCAGGGAGACGGGCGCCGGACCCGCGACCTGAGCGCGAACGCGCATGTTGCGGCCGCTGCGAAATTGAGCGCCGAGCACCGCTGAGGTCATGAAGCTGCGTGGCTGACGGCCTTCGTGATCTCGTCATACGGGTCGCGGACAGCGGCGACACCCCGGCGATAACCGCGCTGCGAGCGCGCTGGAGTGGCGGGGTCGGCGACGATTCTGGGTTTGAGAGGAGCCTGCGTGACTGGCTGAATAGCGAGGGCGAGCGGCGCACCGTTTGGCTGGCCACACTCACCGGCACGCCAGTCGGCATGGTGTCGTTATTTGAATACCGGCGGATGCCTCGGCCGCGCCGGCTCGACTCTCGATGGGGCTATCTGAGCAACATGTTTGTGCGCGAGGAGTACCGCCGCAGAGGCATCGGTTCTGCACTGCTTGAGGCGGTCGTGACGGCAGCTCGGCGACGCGGCTATGCGCGGGTGGTGCTGTCGCCCAGTGAAGCCGCGATCTCTCTCTACAGGCGGGCGGGATTCGTCGTTCCCGACGACACAGCCGGCGGTGATCGGCTGCTCGTCCTGCCGCTTGGGAATTAGAGCTTCAAAACTGGGCCCGCCACGGTCGCGGGAGGATTAGGTGCCGTGAAGTGTTGGGTCAACACCATCAGCCGGGACCACGTGCGGGCAGGGGTCGCGGGCGGCTTCACACAGGCCGGTCACGGTAGGGCTTCTGGGCTCAAGCGACTGACCGCCGGCGACCGACTCGTGTTCTATTCGCCGAAGACGAGCCTGCGAGACGGTGCGCCGCTGAAAGCCTTCACGGCTGTCGGTCGGGTCGCTGACGACCGGCTCTACCAAGTCGAACTGGCGCCCGGGTTCGCTCCATGGCGGCGCAACATCGAGTTTGTTCCTTGCGCCGAGGTGCCGATCAGACCGCTGATTGACCAGCTCAGCTTCATTCAGAACAAGCAGCGGTGGGGGTATTCGTTTCGCTTTGGCTTGTTTGAGATTCCGTGCCGCGATTTCGACGCGATCGCGGCAGCGATGGAGGCAGCAATGTAGATATTGCGGAGGTGACGATGGGCAACGTCCTGGTCCACACAATGATCTCGCTCGACGGGTTCATCGCGTACCCATACGCCCCCCGACCGACGAGACCGACCCCGCCTACAGCTTCCTTTGCGGTTATGTCAGGGACGCCGTGGCGACCGCGCTGAAGGCGGCTGACGGCCGAGATGTGCTCGTGCTCGGGGCAAATGTTGTTGGTCAGTGCCTCGGGGCTGGGCTGGTCGACGAGATCCTCATGCACCTAGTGCCAGAGTTGGTGGGGCACGGGGTCCGGCTGTTCGGTACCTCGACGCGTCGCGTCTCGCTCAAGACGGTCGAGGTGTCGGCATCCGGCCAAGTCGTGAACCTGCGATTACGAGTCGACAAAGCGCCCGCGTGAGCGCCCCATGACTCGGGCACTCTTCAGGACTGGGACCAAACACAGCCGAACGAGGAGGTGGCATGAACATCGAGTTCCTCTCGACCGTGGCGGTGATCGCGCCAGATCCGTCCGCCAGTCGCAAGCTGTACGTCGACGCACTTGGGCTGCCGCTTGAGAGTGAGGGCGGCGACTATCACCACAGCGAGCAGGTCGCGGGTTGTAAGTCCTTCGGTATCTGGCCGCTGGTCCAGGCTGCTGAGGCGTGCTTCGGGACGGAGCAATGGCCGAAAGAGCGGCCGGTACCGCAGGTCAGCATCGAGTTCGACGTCGCGGATGCCGCAGCGGTGGGCCCAGCGGCACGGGAGCTGCTGCAAGCTGGCTACGAGCTGCTGCACCCACCGCGCGAGGAGCCGTGGGGCCAAACGGTCGCCAGGCTGCAGTCACCGGAGGGCGCGGTGGTTGGGATCTCCTACGCGCCGGTGCTGCACGACCGAGCCTGACAGGAGCAAACGACAACCGGACGCCGCCTGTTCGCAGACCATGAATACCGTCGAACCTCCCGAAGGCTCGGACGTCGTCGCCGAACCTTGGTCCCGGTTCGCGGAAGAGCAGTACTGCTATCTCACGACGACCGGCCGCGTGACCGGCCGGCCGCACCGCATCGAGATCTGGTTCGCGATCCACGACGACACGCTTTACATGCTTTCGGGCGGAGGTGACCGCTCTGACTGGGTCAAGAACCTACGTCGTGACCCCGCGGTGAGGGTCGAGATGGGCACGGGCAGCTTCCGGGGCCGAGCGCGGGTCGTCACCGACCCGACTGAAGGCGAACGCGTCCGAACGCTCGTGCACGACAAGTACGCGCCCGGATACCGAGGAGACCTGACGAGTTGGCGGCACGCATCGCTGCCGATCGCAGTCCAGCTCGAGCGCCCGATTCACGACCAGTGAGAGGTCCCGGACTTAACTGCGTGACTCTCGGCAGGGTCGCTTCGCTTTCCCACCGAGAGTCGTCAAGCCCACCAGCCGCGCTGGCCATCGACATCTTCGCGCGGGGCCTCGCCGAGATTGGGCGCGCCGATGACGAGAACCTCGAGGCCCTCAGGCCCGGCCTCATAACCTCGCCACGTACCGGGCGGGACGCGCACCGCGTCCCATTCCTTGAGCTCGATGATCTCCTCGTCGACCTTCATCCTTCCGCTCCCGTGCACGACCACGTACACCTCCTCTTGCTTCTTGTGCGTGTGGCCATAGGGAAAGCGGTAGCCGGGCGGGACGCGCTGGTAGCTCAGGGCGGATTGCTCGAGCTCGAGCGCTTTGGTCGCCGCACGGAACTCCAGGTCGGGCGCGCCGTCGAAGTTAGAGCCGAGGTCCTCGAGGTCTTCCTTGAGGTTCCTGAGGGTGAAGGGCACGGCTAAACCGTCTGGCAGCTGCGGCTGGGAAGGAGGGACGTTGCGGGCATGGCTGTCAAGTGCCTTGGCCTGGATGCTCGGCGTACACCTCGGGCGGGAGTGCCTTGGGTCCATCGGGATAGAGCCATGCCAACTCCTCTGGGGTCATCTCGCGCGTGTTTGCGGGTTCCTGGGGCGCCCCCACAACCAGCCACAGCTGGTCTGACTCGGTGTCGTTGAACAGCTGCCGGATCTCTGCCGGGTCGACGAGCAGGCTGCCGAGCGGCTCGAGCGTGAAGAGCGATTGGCCGATGCGGATCCGGCCGATGCCCTCGAGCAGCACGTATAGCTCGTGCGTGCGCCGGTGGCGGTGCCGCGTTGATGCCTGACCGGGTTGCAGCCGCCACAGTCGGGCGCCCAGTGTTGATGCCTCCAGCTGCTTGGCCAGGTCGGTGTTCAGCACGCCCATCTGGTTAGAGGGCCTCCAGAGCGCGTCCCCAGCCGCCAGAACGCGATAGCTCATTGCCGGACCTTTCGACGGCGCCGGTATGCCTTGGTGCGGGTGCGGTTGCCACATGCCTCCCCCGCACACCAGCAGCGCCGGCCTGGCCGGGAGCTGTCCACGAACAGCAACGCACAATCCGGGGCCGCGCATTCACGGATGCGCCCGGAGAGCGGACCGGTCAGCAGGTCGAGCGCATCTCGTGCGATCGTCGCGAACGCTGCCTCGACCGGCCACTCGGCCACCCAGACCAGCTCCCCCTGCTCGGTGAGCTGTGGCGCCAGCGGCGCGTGCGCTGACCATCGGTTCAGCTCCACCCGATCGCCCAGGACGGGCGCCGCGCCGGGGCGCGCCAGGCGGTTGATCGCCTCTCTCAGCGAACGCGCGGTGTCGAGCTGCCGCCATGAGACGCGCGGCAGTTCTCGAAGCATCCCGCTCGCCACTAGCCAGCGAGCCAGGTCCTCGGGGGCGAGCAGCCGCTCAAACGAGCGGCGCCACCGCTCGCCGACCGTCGCGACGAAATCTAGGCACACCCGCCCGCTCTTCCAATGGAAGCGCAGCTCCGCGGAAGGCAGGTCAGGAAGAATCGCCACACTCATTCCGACATGAGTATGACCCATGTCGCGCGCTAATGCGCGCGTGGGGGTATTACCACCGAGATGAGCGCCCGGCGCACAACATCGGCGGTTGGCGCGGGCAAGCAACGGGCCGCGCGTGCGGGATTTGACTTTGAGCGACGGATCGGTGGATCGCTCGGGTACTTTGCGAGGTTCCGTAAGCCAGGAGTGCCGTCGCAATGAGAACGTCGGCACGGCAGTCGGTGCGGTGTCGTCAGCTGACCTGTTGCATGAGGCTGGACATGTCGGAGCAGATCCATTCCTCGGGGACCAGGCCGTCGGCGACGCGGTAGAACTCGTGACTGATGTAGTGAACCGTCCGTCCGGTCGCGGGGTAGCCGAGAAACTCGCCGGCATGCGTCCCGGTGAAGGTCAGTCGGAGGGCGACCTGGTCTTCGCTGGCGACGATGCCGTCGATCTGCGCCGTGAGGTCGGGAAAGGCGCGCTGAATGACTTCTGCGTTCTGCCGCCATGTCTCGCGACCGTGGAGTGGCTCCGAGAGTTCGGCCAGATGGATGATGAAGTCTGGTGTGATCAAGCTCTCGCACGTGCTGAGGTCGTGCGCGTTGAACGCTTCCGTGGCTGAGCGGATCAGTTCGACGTTGGCGGACACGTCATCGGCTGCGCGGGGCATCGTTTTCTCCGAGGTGGGTAGATGCTGAGTAGCTTACATCATGTATTAATGTAATGGAAGTGGAGGAATGGGAGGAAAGCTTGGGCCGGATGTTCGAATTGGCCCTCCTGCTCGGCGAGGACATGCGCAAGGGGCTCGAGCGCGAGGGCCTGACTACCTCTCGGGCGCATCTGCTGCTGGTGCTCGCGGAACGTGGGCAGTGCTCGCAGCGCGAGCTTGCTGACGTACTCAAGGTCACGCCCCGCACGATCACCGCCCTCGTGGACGGCCTGCAATCCACGGGATTCGTCACGCGCAAGCCCGATCCGGGCGATCGCCGGATCGCCCGCGTGACAATGACGGAACGGGGTCACGCGGCAGCTCGCAGACTCCTGGATGGTCGCAGCCGCCTTGCGAAAGAGCTGTTCGCCGGCCTATCCCCCCGCCGGTTCGAAGGCTTCGATAAAGGTCTTCGCCACCTGCTCAAACGACTCCGCGAGCTTTTCGACGCCACGGATGCGGCAGGCTGACGCGGATGCTCGCCGGTCCGTAAATGCCGCGGGTTCAGCTCGGTGCCGGTGAGCCAAAGGATTGGGCGAGCGGGCTCGAGGGGAGCTGCCAGGGGGCGTTCGCGTTCACGTTCAGTGGTTCGACGGACAGACCGTGAGCTGACCCGGTGAGGTCGGTCAGGCCGGGAGAGATTCGCACCCCGTGAATGAAGCGAGCGCATTTCGGGCAGAACCCCTCCACCCAACAGACGCTTCAGGGAGGAATAGCTTGATCATTCTCGGGGTCATACTTCTCATCATCGGGTTCGTTGCCAAGATCGCGATCCTGTGGACCATCGGCATCATCGTCTTGGTAGTCGGGCTCATCCTCGTGCTTCTCGGGAGCATGGGGCGCGCCGTGGGCGGCCGACGACACTACTGGTGACCTGCCACTTGCTCGTCACGAAGCTGCGTGGCTGACGGCCTTCGTGATCTCGTCATACGGGTCGCGGACAGCGGCGACATCCCGGCGATAACCGCGCTGCGAGCGCGCTGGAGTGGCGGGGTTGGCGACGATTCTGGGTTTGAGAGGAGCTGGAGAGTGTCGCACTGGTCGTTTTCGCGACCTCGTGTCTCCCGCCGGACAGGGCGTGCTGTCCGGATCGGCGATGATCTTGCACCATGCGATCGGTGCCACGTCGTGTGCTGTTCGCTTATGCCGCGACCGAGTGCCTGGAGTGGCTCGCGTCGCGGGGGATCGGCGTGCTTGAAAAGGAGTTGGCTTGAGGCTGGTCGGGAAACGGGCGGTCCTGCGACGCGCACGCCCGGAGGACGCCGATTCCCTCGCCCAGGGATTTGCTGATGACCCGACTCTGGGCGCGATGCTGGGCCTCGAGCCCGAGCAGGCGAGCGCTGAGTGGTTACGCAGCACTTTCCGCGAGCACGGTCAGAGCGCCCAAAAGCGCCAGGCGTACTGGTTCGCGATCACCCACCCGCAGAGCGGCGAGCTGATCGGGGAGATCGGACTCGCTGGGATCTGCTGGCGTCACCGACGTACCGGACTGAGCATCCTCGTGCTACCCGGGTCTCGCCGTGCGGGGGTGGGGCGAGAGGCCATCGAGCTATTGGCGGATTGGGCTCAGGGCGAGCTCGGCCTGCACCGCATCGAGCTGCACACGCTTCCGGAGAACGCTCCGCTGCAAGGGCTCGCCGAGGCGTCGGGGTTCATCTGTGAGGGCGTTCTCCGTGACTACAGCTTCGAGCGGGGCCGCTTCGTCAACAACGTCGTCTACTCCCGCCTTTCAGCGAAGCCGGGCGGCTGACGGAACACTTAGCTGTCCAGCGACGCCAGCGCCTGCAAGAACACGTCCGAGGTGAGATCGGCCACCAGCTGTGGCTCCGAGCAGCGGCGAGCGAAGTACGCGGTCACAACCTCCACGTTCGCGCGGTAGAAGACCTCGAACTCCGCCGTCGCGCCCGATTCGGCCGGGCCCCCAACAGTCAAGGGAATCGAGTTGACCGAATGAGGGACGTGGCTCACACTCACTACTTGGCCAAAACCACCGACGTCGTTACACCCATCACCCCCGGCAGGCCCGCTTCGCATCAGGGCAGGACGCCGCAAAGATCCGACAGCCTCTGTTAGCGCCGTCCCGGTCGCGTAAGTCATGTAGTCGCGGGGCGGTGGTTGTGCGTTACTGGGGTATGCGAGCGCGCCGGCTGGACTTCGCCGAGTTCTATCGCGAGTCCAGGGATGCGTGCCTGCTCTCGGTGCTGGTCAGTGTCGGTGACAGGGATATCGCGCAGGATTTGGTTGACGAGGCCTTCGCCCGGGCCTGGGCCTCGTGGCGGTCGGTGAGCAGGCACCCGGCGCCGGCGGCGTGGGTGGTGCGCACCGCGCTGAACGCCAACGTCTCCCGGTGGCGCGGCCGCCGCCGGGAGGTGTCGCTGCCCGAGCCCAGGACGGTCGCCGAGCTCGCGGACGACATCGGTGCAGCCAATGGCTCAATCGATCCGCGGATCGTGGCAGCTCTGATGCAGTTGCCCGCACGGCAGCGGCAGGTCGTCACCCTGCGGCTGGTGCTCGACCTCGACACCAACCGCACCGCGGAAGTGCTCGGCGTCTCACCCAGCACGGTCAAGGCGCACCTGGCCCGCGGGATCGCGGCCTTGCGCCGCGACCTCATGCCCGAACACCAACAGGAGATCCAACCATGAACGACGACGACGTGATCACACTAATCAGAGAACAGCGCGACACGGTCCACTCGGTCACGCCGGTGCAGCAGATCATCAACCGCGGCCACGACCGGCGGCGGCGGCGGCTGATCAACATCACGCGCATGTCGGCGGGCGGTGTCGTCGCCGCCACGGCGCTCGCGCTCGGCGTCAGCGGCGCGTTCACGCCCGCCGCGAAGCTGGGCACGATCCACAGGGCGGCCTACACGCTGCGCCACAACTCAAACGGCACCGACACGCTCACCCTCAAGGCGGGCGAGCTGCTTGACCCCAGCCAGCTGCAGAGCGATTTCGCCCAATACGGCATCCCCGCGCAGGTCACCTCCGGCAGCTACTGCACCTCTGACCCCGCGCCGGCCGGCTTCTCGCAGGCCGTCACCTTCCAACAGGGCACCTGGCAGCACGGATCGGGTACGCCAGACACCATCACGATCGACCCGTCGCAGATCCCGTCGGGCACAGAGCTCAGCGTTGGCTACTTCCAGCTCACCTCTGGCCCGAAAGCCGGCGAGCAGCAGGCCAACATGTCCCTCATCAACACGGGCTCCTACAGCTGCACCACCACCGCGCCCGACATGAACCAGCCCGACACCAGCAACCAAGATCTCGGCTTGCTCTACGGCGGCCCCAACCCGCCCCCCGGGTCCTAACCAACCGAGCGCAACAACACTAACTGCCCCCGGGGCGCCCGCCGGCGCCCCGGGGCAGCCATGCGCGCACTTCGACACCCGATGCGTGCCCCGTTTCCGCCCCACAGTTCGGACACTGTCGCACCGGGCCAATCGGAATCGTTCGCTCAGTCAGCACGCTCACGACTGCTTACTTGTCCCGGGGCCGCGGTGTCAAGCGGCGTGTTGATTGTGGTGGGGCGTGAGCGTGTCGGACGG